>CALFIV010000127.1 GCA_937877295.1 uncultured Clostridia bacterium | reverse complement strand
TCTTTCCCTACACGACGCTCTTCCGATCTCGAACTCCCGTCCGAAAACCCGTCGGCAGGGCCTTCTCCGAGCGCAGTCGGTGTTTTGGGATTCCCCTCGCGCAGCTCCCTCCGACAGGATCTGCGTTACGGTAGCTTCATGAAGTCCGGCCTGCGGCAAAGCTTACGCAGGTTCGTTCCCTACCCTAATGACGCCCGCATCCGAAACGGTAGGTTTTCCCGGGCAGACGCGCAACTGCTGTTTATGCAGCTACGAGTTGAGTGTTGTTGTTGTCAGTTATTTTAGACAGTTCCCGTTTTTAACGAAGCACGGGGCTTCGGCTCGCTAGTCCCACGTCCGCGATCCCCGTCGAAACCATTTCGCCCCCAGGATACGCTTACGCTTTCGACGGAAGCAAGCTTCCGTCGAGTTTTCGCCCCGCACCTATGGATCACTGATCCACCGGGCGGTGCGGGCTGCAAGGTGTCAAATGCACCGCACATGTCGCTGCATTTGACGGATTATCGTAAAACGTTCTTCCTCCGAAGCTTGCGACAACCGCAGCTTTAGAAGATACCGTTTCCCTACCGCATCTGTTTTTTCAGATTGCGTTCAATGTCGCGGTCGGCGTCGCGATCCGCAATGCTTTGGCGCTTATCGTAAAGCTTTTTGCCCTTGCAAACCGCAAGCTCGACCTTGACCTTCCCGTCCTTAAAGTATACGGAAAGCGGAATCAAACTATACCCGTCCGCCTGTGACAGCGCGTTGAGCTTTCGGATCTCGCGCGCATGCGCCAGAAGCTTTCGCGTACGGAACGGATCGTGATTGTAAATATTGCCCTGCTCGTAGGGGCTGATGTGCATGCCATGCAAAAACAGCTCGCTGTTTTTGACCTGTGCATAGCTGTCCTTGAGGTTCAAAGCGCCTTTACGGATCGATTTGACCTCCGTGCCCTGCAGCACGATCCCGCATTCGTACGAATCCTCAATGAAATAATCGTGACGCGCCTTGCGGTTCTGCGCGGCGATCTTGATCCCTTTGTGTACCGGCACGGCACGTCCTCCTTTCCTGAATTCGTTCAGACTGGCAAGAATGGTGTCAGAAACCGCGTTTTCCCACCGAGGCTATACTAGGATGCCATTCGACGCGCGGGCAGCGCGCGACGCATCATCTTAAGCGAAGCGCAAGGTGTGAAAACGTTGGCTAATTGCGGCGCATTCCGATAAGAAAAAGGGCTTCGAGCCCTTTTTACATATAAGGTTTCATTGGTATTGCCTGCGCCGCATATGGTCTGGCGCCGTTATCGGCAGTCTGTCATTAGAGCGAGACGCCGGCAAAGCACTTAATCAGAAGAAGCGCGATTGCCAGTACCGCAATGACGATTGCGAGAACAACGGTGATCTTTTGCAGCTTCGCTTCACGGCTTGCCTTTTTCCCGCGCTGGGAGAACGAAACCGTTTCGCCGAAACCGCCGCCGATGCCGGAAGACTTGGTCTGCTGAATCAGCACGACCACGCACATCAAGACCGACGCAAGCACCAGAACGCCTGCAATAATCCACATGACTGTATTCATAAGAGTTCCTCCAAAATAATCTGCGGAGATGATTATAACATGCGCCTTTCGGAAATGCAAGCATAAAAAGCAAACTTTGTCTGTTTGCTGTTCCTGCCGCAGGCGATACATGATACGGCGCTCAGATGCGCCGACAGTTTGCGCAGGTTTTTTGAATGACGCCGCACGCGATTCTTGTTCCGGCGTCTCCGGACGGATCGGTGGTAAAGTCGTCGCGGTCGCTGTGGATGATGACCGTTCTGCCGAGAATCTCCCGCACCGTATAACGATCTGTCAAAACAACGCAAACTGCAATGCCTCGGTTGCCGAACAGCGGCGGAAGATC
>CALFIV010000126.1 GCA_937877295.1 uncultured Clostridia bacterium | reverse complement strand
AAGCGGCGCATGTGCGGCTGCAGCAGCGGATGCGGCAAAAACCGGATCTCGTAGCCGTAGATCCGCGCAGCCTCCAGCAAACGTCTGTCGTTCAGCAGCGCGTTAAAGAACTGATAGAATTCGCCTTGCTCAAACCCCGGCTTCAGCTCGCGCACACCGTTTCGCTTATTGATATGCGAAACCCACATATGCCGCCACGTCGGCATGATCGTGATGCAGCGCTGCTCGTTGCGGTAGAGCCGGTCGAACCGCGGAAGGCCAGTCAGCCAGATCGTATCGTCCGGATAGAAGTACGCACAGTCGCGGATCGAATCCGCCTCCGCTTTCGCCGAGGTAACGAAGCCCGCAACATTGCGGTTATAGCGTTTCAGCCAATCGGACAGATCGTCCTTGATGACGCCGTGCTGCAAGAACACAAACGGGATACGGTTCTGTATATCGCGGTACGGCTGATCGTAATGCGAAAACAGCGTAATGATATCGTCGTCCGCCTGCGAGGAGATGTTGAGGCGCGACAGCAAAAAGGTCAGCTTATGCCGATAGGACCATGCTTTCAGCACCGGTCCGAGTTTTTTCAGCTCGGCATATGCAGGATTTCTGGGGGATATTGCGTAATAGAATCTGATATCGCGCGGCTTTTGCTCGCATAGATAGCGGAACAGTGCTTCCCCGTTGTCGCCGGCAGCCCGCAGGCGATCGGAGATCAGCCAGATCGGTTTTCGGCAGAACGGTTTTACAACGGCATAGATCAGCCGTCCGATCACGGCATGGCGCTCCTCCGGCCTCCGTTTCCGAAGCAGTTCTGCGAGGAATCGTACTTCCCTGAACATTCGCGACCAGCCAAGCTTTCGGAACGTCAATTCCCCTTCGGAATAGGTCAGCACGCGATCGCCGATCACGGCATAGGAGCGCTTGTATTTGCCCGACATCGGGAAGAACTGCGTCAGGTTCAGCTTGTCCAGAAAGACCGGGCCGGCGTCCGTCCCACGGTAGAACCGCATATGCAGCGGATTGTTCCGATCGGGCAGCGGAAGGCGGAACACATAGCCGATGCGGCTTGCGATTTGCAGATCCATCGAATATTGATACTGCTTCCGTTCGAACGGCTCGCACGTATACATCGTGTCGTTCGCTATGAGATAGACGTCGGGATACCCGCCGTCGAAGCCGTTGAGCATCAGCGTGGAGCACTCGATCGTGATCATGCCGTCCGCAACGGTAAAGAAATCACACGACAGGCGCGAATAGCCGATTTCAAACGGCTCGCCGTCTCCGTACCGGAACAGGTGCTCCCCGTTCTCCTGTACGCAAAGAGTCGGCGCTGTACCGTGCTTGCTGTACAGCTCAAACGCTTTTTGATATGGCTGCAGGGCGGTCTGCCGGACAATGATATCGTCGTCGATTCGCTTGAGCAGCGAGAACAGCAGCGCACGGTATTGCTCCTTGCTCTGCTCATCGAGAACGGTCGAGGGAATGCGGCCCTGACGGATGCGCCACTGCAGGTCGTACGCGACCGTGTTTTGAATGAAGCGCGGAATCGTGCCGAAGCGTTCTTCGCACAGATCGAACGTTTCCTGACAGAAATAGGTCAGGTACGGGATATACCATGCTTCGTTGTCGCCGGATTTTTGAATGGCGCTGGCCTGCCCGCTCGAACGGCGGCGATACCAGTGGTGTGCGGTCGATACCACGCCGAGCGTTTTCTTTTCGATCAGGATGGACTGCAAAAGCTTTGCATCCTCGGCATAGCTCAGCCGCGTGTCGAACCACTTGTCTTTAAGCGCTTCCGTCCGCACAAATGCGGATGTGACCGCAAGCTGCGGATTGAACGGCTCTTCCTCGAGATCGATCACCCGAGAACCGTCGCCGTATTTATAGTTGAGAATATGGCTGCCCTTCTGTCCGTCGAAGAACCACATCTTGATGGAAACGACATCCGTCTCCGGATGCGCCTCGAAGAACGGAAAGACCTCCTCCATCGTGTTGACCGAAAGCTTGTCGTCCGCATCGAGAAAGCTGACATACTTGCCCCGTACATGCCGGAGGCCTTCATTTCTTGCCGAGGAAACGCCGCCGTTTTCCTTGTGAACCGCCACGACGTTGTCCGGATACCGCTCGGCATACGCGTCGCACAGCCGATCGCTGCCGTCTGTTGAACCGTCGTCGACAAGGATCAGCTGTATCCGGGAAAATCCAAAGGTCTGATCAATCAGCGATTTTACCGTCGCATCCAAAAACGGCTTGACGTTATAGACGGCTGTTACGACAGAAAAATCAAAAGCTGTTTCCATGCGTTCCTCCCTGCCCGCGGATCAATCGAAAAATACGCAGGCTCAATCGCGGCGCGATGCGGCGTACGATGAGCTTAAACCGCTCTGCGCGCGGCAGATCCCCGGCTCGCAGCAGCATGCCCATTCTTGCGTCGATGCGCGCGCGCATGGCTTTGCTCAGGATTCGGTTGTGCCGGTCTTGGGCCTCGACAAGCAGATTGAGCGCAGCTTTGACCTGCGCCAGTTCCGCCGCATGATACAGCGTTTCATCCGAACGGCAGAGCTCGGCGATCCGTTCCCGCGCGACGAATTCGTTCAGACGCGATTCGTCGATCGTGCGCAGCGCGCTGTTTTCCCGGTACAAATAATGATACAGCGGCTCTCCGCCGTCGTATGCGGTGACTCCCGACGTAAAGATCCGGATGCACAAAAGCAGATCTTCGCAGATCGTCAGATCGGGATCGAGGCGGAATTCGGGATGGTCGCGGAACAGCTGTGTGCGGAACAGTTTATTCCACAGATAGCCGTGAAACCCGCGGCTGTGATCGAGCGCGGCGCGCGTCGCCTGTTTGCTGTCCATCAGGCCGAGACTTTGCTGCGCCCCCAACGTGGTTTTGCCGTCGCGATGCCAGTACCAGCCGCAAATGCTGATTTCGATCCCCGGAATCTCGTCAAACGGGCGCAGCAGGGTCTCCAGAAAATCCGGTTCAACCCAATCGTCCGAATCGATGAAGCTGAGAAAGCTGCCGGTGGCAAGCTCGATGCCCAGATTGCGCGCTTCGCTGACCCCGGTGTTGCTTTGGTGGATTACGCGGATGCGCGCGTCCTGCCCGGCAATCTCGTCCATGATCCTGTCGCTTCCGTCGGTCGAGCCGTCGTCAATCAGAAGCAGTTCAAAATTGCAGTGTGTTTGCGCAAGAATGCTGTCAATGCAGCGCTTGAGATAGGATTGCGTATTGTATACGGAAACAACGATGCTGACCAAGGCATCGCATGCACGTTCGGTCTGCAGTTGTGCTTCCGTCTGTTTCTGTTCCATCTTATTAAGTATATCAGTTTACCTATGACTTTTCAAGACTGAATCCCCGCCGATTTGCATGCATGCTTCATTATTAAATCGTTTATTTATCATTGTGTGAATGTTATTTCATCGTTTCTACCCGGAGTAGAGACGGTTTTCGGGATTCTATCGCACAAAGCACGTTTGGTAGTGCATGTTTGCGGCACGGTAGATTGACCTTGACGGCATACAGTCATACAATGAAATTGTTCAAATACGGCACAAGGTTTTGTTGCCGAACACGATTTGGAGGTAACCCATGAGCTTTGTTGTAGCAACGGACACATCCGGCAATCTGCCGACCCGTACCGCACAGGCGCACGATCTCAAGATCATTCCGTTCGCGTACTTTTACGGCGGCGAACGCTATACCTGCGAGGACACCGACGCCTTTGACGGCGACGCGTTCTATGCGCTTTTGAAAAACACCGAGGTCACCACGACCCAGATCAATCCGAGCGAATACGCGGATTTCTTTGAACCGTATCTGAAGGAGGGCAAGGACGTCATCTATATCAGCATGTCCTCCGGCATCAGCGGCTCGTGCCAGTCGGCGACGATCGGCGCGGAAATGCTGCAGGAACAGTATCCGGACCGCGTGATCGAAATCGTAGACACGCGCGGCGCGTCGCTCGGCGAAGGCCTGATTGCTCTGCGCGCCGCAGAGCTGCGCGATCAGGGCGTCGGAACGGGCGAGGCGGCGAAGCGCCTGCGCATGGCGTCAGAGCGCATGTTCAACGTCTTTACGGTCAACGACCTGCTGTTTCTGCGCCG
>CALFIV010000125.1 GCA_937877295.1 uncultured Clostridia bacterium | reverse complement strand
CATGATGGGCTGCGCCATGGACAACGATCCCGGCCCGATGCTTTACATACAGCCGACGGACAGGGTGGCGGAGGACTATTCCAAGCGCCGTATCCAGCCCATGATAAACGCCTGCCCCACGCTGCGGGAAAAGGTATTCAAAGCCCGGAGCCGGGACGCGGCGAACACCATCACCATGAAGACGTTTCCCGGCGGGAGCCTTGCCATCATCGGGGCGAACAGTCCCGCCGACCTGGCCAGTAAGCCGGTGCGATACATCTTCATGGACGAGACGGACCGTTTTCCCGTCAGCGCCGGCACCGAGGGCGATCCGCAGGAGCTGGCGGAACGCCGAACAGAGACCTTTCGCCACAATCGGAAGATCGTAAAGACTTCCACGCCGACGATAAAGGGGAAATCCAAGATCGAGACCGACTATCTGAACGGAACACAGGAAGAGTGGCACACGGAATGTCCGTACTGCCACTCTTTCAGTTATATCCGATTTGCCGATATCAAGTTTGAGAAGGAAAACTTCACCAATGCCAGCGGAGACGAGGATTACAAGGTGAAGCGGGTGGCCTGGCGCTGCCCGGTATGTGAGCGGCAGATCGACGAATTCGAGGCGAAGCGGCTGCCGGCCAAATGGGTGAGCAAGAATCCGCGCGCTGTCGAAAACGGCATACGATCCTTCCGGCTGAACGCTTTTATGTCCCCCTGGTCTGACTGGAAGGAGATCGTGCGGAAATTCCTGAAAGCAGGAAAGGATCCGGAGAAGCTGAAAACCGTGTATAACACGATCTTCGGCGAGACCTGGGAGATACACACCAACAGCGGCCTGGACGAACAGCTGTACAAACGCCGCGAGCACTATGACGCGGAGGTGCCCGAGGGCGTCCTTCTCCTGACGATGGGGATGGACACGCAGGACAACCGCCTGGAATACGAGGTCGTCGGCTGGGACCGGGACGGCCAGAGCTGGGGCATCAGCCGCGGCGTGATCCCGGGCCGGGCGGATGCGCCGGGGGTCTGGGAGGAAGTGGACGCCCTGCTGGACCGGGAATGGAAGATGAAAAACGGCATGAAAATGCGGGTGCTGGCAACGTTCATCGACTCCGGCGGACATCATACGACATCGATCTATAAAGAGTGCGCCAAGCGGGCCTCCCGCCGGATCTGGCCTATCAAGGGCGAGAAAGGCGAGGGAAAACCGGAGTGCCGCCCCATGAAGCGCAGCCAGGGAGACGGCGCGAAATTCATGCTGGGCGTAGACGCCGGCAAAGAGGAAGCCAAACACGCCGACAGCGAGAAAGATCCGGCTTGCGGCGTCGGTTGCAAACCCGACGGACAGCGCGTCGGTCATCGAAAACAGATGCACCTTCGCGTCCGGCAGGCAGAGATACACGAGGCATGCGCAGGCCTCGAGCGCGTTTCCGATGAGGAAGACCGCGTCCGCCGCGCGTTTGGGTTTTTGCTTCATGCACGCAAGCGCGGTTCCGAAGCCGATCGGCAACAGCAGCAATGCAATTAAAAGAACAGAATTCATACACCCTCCTTACAGCAGGCCGAGCCCGCGTTCCAGTAGCTGCACCAGCGGCTCTGCAGCCACGCCGAGCAGAATGTTCATGCCGACGAACGCGATCGCAGAAACGGAATACACGCCCTGACCGCCGACGGTCAGACGGTTCAGATTCTCCGTGCGCGGCATGAGATAGAGACCGATGATCACGCGCATGAAATACCATGCGTTCAGGATCGTACTGAGAGCAAGGACGATCAGCGTCGGCACGAGCAGATTCGTGCGCTCAAACGCCGCCATCGCAAACCGGTATTTGCTGACAAACCCCATCGTCAGGGGAATGCCGATCATCGAAAACGCGCAGACGGTAAAGGTCAGCGCGGCAAGCTTGTTCCGCTGACCCGCGCCGCGCCAGTCGCCGCGCTTGCGGCCGCCCGCCGTATCCGTGAGCTGCGCCGCCGAAAGGAACAGCGGCGGCTTTGTGATCGCATGCGTCAGGATGTGGAACACCGCGGCCAGCGCGCCAAGCGCCGGCGAAATACCGATGCCCATGTAGATGTAGCCGATCTGCGCCGCGGACGAATAGGCGATCATGCGGAACACGTCCTTTTCGCGCAGCGCGCTGATGCTGCCGACCATGATGCCGACCGTGCCGAACACGAACAGGATATTGGAAAGACCGCTCCGGTAAAAGACGTCCGTGCCGAACACGCGAAAGATCACACGGAGCAGGAAAAAGATATAGCCTTTGGAGACGAGACCCGAGAGGATTCCGCCCGACGCCGGCGTCGCGTAGCCGTAGGTATCCGGCATCCAGAAATGGAACGGAAACAGACCGCTTTTGATCGCAAGACCGATCGTGATCAGGCTCATGGCGGTGAGCAGCGAAATGCGATAATCGCCGCTTTCCCACAGCGCTCCGATCGAATCCTTGAGGTTTGGCATCAGAAGATGCCCCGTGATCGCGTACAGCAGGATCACGCCGAGCAGAAACAGACCCGAGCCGATCAGCGAAAAGATCATGTAGCGGATCGAAGCGAGCGTCGTGCGGCCGATCTGCCGGATCATCAGAAGTCCGCAGGAGGCGATCGTGCAGATCTCGATGAAGACGTAGCCGGTAAAGATATCGTTGGTCGTGGAGAGCACGATCAGTGCCGACAGCACGAGATCGCTCATCACATAGTACATGCGGTGCTTGCCGTTTTCGAGGTCCTCCTCGAGATGCTTTTTGCCGCCGAGCAGACAGAGCCCCATGACGACGGCGAACACGCACACCAGCAGCGGTTCAAGGATCGCAAAGTAGAGCTCGTTGCCCCACGGATGCGGATAGTGTCCCATCAGGTAGGTCGTGCCGACGCCTGCCGCCGCGCCGTAGTACGTCAGAAGGCCGAAGCCGACCGCAACGGCCGAACACAGCGACAGCGACAGCTGCCGCGCGGCTTTTCCGGGCAGCACAGAGCTGACGACCGCCGAGATCAGACACGCGACGACGGCGAACAGCGGAAGATTGACAATCCAGTCCATTGCTTACACCCCGTGTTCCTTCTGCGCCGACGCGTAAATTTCGTCGAGATTCAGGCTGTGATAGCGCTGATACAGCCGGACCGTCAGCGCCAGCATAACGGCGGTCACCGATACCGAAACGACGATGCCGGTCAGCACCAGTCCCGCCGGAAGCGGATTGACATACTGCGCCGGATCGGTGTTGCCGTCGCGAATGATCGGCGACAGACGGTTCTCGATGAAGCCCAAGGAGGTCAACAAGAGGTATGCCGCCGTATCCATGATGTTCAGGCCGATGATTTTTTTCAAAAGATTCCGGTGCAGCAGCAGCGTGACGAAACCGACCGCAAACAGAATGACCGCCGCAACGGCGATGCGCGCGTCCCACAGACGGGAGAAGAATTCGTTCATCAGATGCGCCCCCTTTGAAAGATCGAATACAGACCGTACATCGTACAGGCAACGACGACGCCGACGGCGACATTCAGCGGCAGGATCAGGCCGGCCGACAGGATGCGGCCCGGCGTGCCGGGCGAAAAGATCGTATGAAGACCGTTTGCGCCGCAGAAGAAGGAATAACACTTCGACACGCTGTAGAAGCACAGCGCCGCGAGGCAGACGATGCGGAAGGAGCGGAGGTTCAGAATGCGCTCAAGCCGTGCGAACCCGAAGGCGATCGAATAGAGGATCAACCCGGCGCCGATGATCGCGCCGCCCGAGAAGCCGCCGCCCGGCCCCAAATGTCCGTTCAGCAGCACGTAGACGCCGAAGAGGACGACGATCGGGACAATGACGCTTGCGGTCGTCGTCAATATGCCGTCGCGCCGCAGCAGCGTATCCTCCGGCTCGGGCGTATCGCTTGCTTCGTGCAGCGACAGCAGCAGGATCAGCACGGCGGTCAGCGCCGTATAGAGCACATGCGATTCGCCGAGCGTATCGAACGCGCGGTAATCGAGGATCACACCGGCGACCGTATTGACCGCGCCGGTCTCTTTGAGACCGTCCTGCACATAGCGGGCAACCACCTCGTTGTTCGATGGGACGTCCGCCGCGCCGAACGGCGGCAGATCGGAGACGGTCAAAAACAGGAACGCGATCATCACCGTGCCGAGAATCGCGGCAAGCAGTGGATAGATGCGGCGGAACGCGCGCATTTCGCCGGAAGCGATCCGTTCCACGGGCGCGTTCGGGATCTCATCCGCATTCATATGCTGCGGCGGACGGTGCATTTCGCCCGCTGTCTGCGCGGTCAGATCAAAGCGGTCCTCGTCCCATGCGCGGAAGCGTTCACGAAAGCTTGTCTTTTTCATCGTTCGCCTTTCTGCGGATATCGCGCAGCTTTTTGAGGGTGATGAACAGCAGCACGGAGGAGATGCCCGCGCCGACCGCCGCTTCGGTCACGGCGAGATCGGGCGCTTTGAGCAAAGCCCACAGGATCGACATGATCGTGCTGTACGCCATAAAGATAACTAAGGAAGCGAGAAGGTTCTTGGTCAGGCAGGTCGAGATCCCGCAGATGACCAAAAGCCCCAAAAGCAGCAGTTCAAAGTAATCCATCGGCGTCCTTCTCCGTTTCTTCCGAGTGTTCCATGTGTTCGAGCGCGGACTTGTCGGTGCGAAGCTCCATCCGCGAGACGAGGTGCGAGGTGATCGGGCTGCCGATCCACAAAAACACCAGGATGCACAGAAGCTTCCAGACATAGACCGGCGCGTGCGCCGCCAGCATCAGGCTTGCGAGCAAAAAGAGCGTGCCGAGCGTATCGATGATCGCCGCGCAATGCATGCGGTTCAGGACAAAGCGGAAGCGGAACACGCCGAACACCGAGGTTGCGATCACAAAGACGCCGCAGACGGCGAGCAGAGCGCAGAGCGCGAAACGAAGCCATTCACTCATCGTCCGACTCCTTTTCCGGCGCGTCCGTGCGGCCGCGTCCCATGTGTACGCGCGTCAGAACAACCACGGCAAGAAAGCTGATCATGCCATAGATGAGACTGACGTCTAAGAGCCAGCTTTCCCGAAACAGCAGCGCGATCACCGCGATCGAAAGAAGCGACAGCGTGCCGATCATATTGATGCCCATGATGCGGTCGGCGGTGCGCGGCCCTTTGACGGCGCGAATCAGCGCAAACAGGATGCCGGCGCCGAGACAGATCAGCACGATGAGATACAGAATGCGATATGCGTTTTCCATACTCACGCCTCCATTTTCCGCACGAGCCGATAGAGCAGCCCGTCGGTGATGCCCTCGATCATTTCACGGTTCAGACAATGCACCGTAAAGCGTCCGTTTTCCGCACGGACCGTGATTGTGCCGGGCGTCAGGGTGATTGAATTTGCAAGCACGAACTGTCCGAACCGTGTTTTGAGGTCGGTATCGAACACGACGAGGCTCTTTTGTACGCGCTTTCCGGGACACAAAATCAACCACATCACCGCAATGCTGGAGCGAATGATCTCAAAGATCAGAACGGGGATATAGAGCAGAAACAGCGGTACGCGCTTCAGAAACCGCAGATCCTTTTTGGGCGTATAGCCAAAGAGCAAAAAGATCAAAAGACCGAGCGCGGCTACGATCATGAACCCGAACAGAACGATCTCCCATGTGACAGAGCCGTTCCATACGAGCCATAGGCAAAACAGCAGCAGATACATATCAATGCCTACCTTTGGATGGTTGTATTGGAATCTATCGAACCGCGCAGGCGTCGGGAAGATGGATCGGCACGCGGATAAGAGGGGCTTAGGTTTACAGGCGGACGTCCGCCCATACGGCATTGTGGTCCGAAAGCTGATCAAAGGGACGCGTCGTGCCGTCCGACAAAAGCGTGCTCACACAACCGTGCTGCACACATTGCGCGTTCCTGGCAGCGATCCAGTCGAGCTGCAGATTGAGATGCCCGCCGCCGGTCGGCCTGCGGCGCGTCGCCACGCCTTCGCCGTTGAACGGACGGTACAAAAACCCTGCCTGCTCCATCGCCGAAAACAGCGGTTCATGCATCGCCGCATCGCGTACGACGCCGTCCTTTTTCTGCTGCGCATAGAGCGCTTCCGCTGCTTCGGGACTGTAATCGAACCCGTTTGTATTGAAATCGCCGCCGATCACAACCGGCAGTTCGTGAAACAGTTCATCTGCGCGCGAAAGGATCGCCTGGATCTGCGCCGCGCGTTTTTCGGGCGAGGTACGGTTTTCGAGATGCAGGCTGACCGCGCCGACATGCCTGCCGTTCACGTCCAGCTCGCAGAATACGGCGACGCGTTCGCCGATGCGCTTCTGCTCGTCGAAATACCAGTTGTACCCTTCGGGCAGATACAGCGATTCCGCCCGCACGATCGGCCAGCGCGAAAACAGCGTATTGCCCTCATAGCCTTTTTTGTCGTTCGGATCGACCAGCTCAATAAACTCCAGCGCATATGCGTACTGATAGCCGAGCCGGTCCGCCAACGCCTTGGAAACATCGATATTCCCGCTGCGCTTTGTGCCGTCGTCAAATTCGTTTCCGAACAGGACGTCTGCGTCCCGAAGCGCAGGACACGTTTCCAGAAAGTCCGCGATTTCCGAAATGCGATAGCCGTGCTCCACATTGAACACCGCCACGCGGATCACATCCGAAGCGGCGCGGGCCGCAAGCGCGTTGTGACAGACCTCCGGCCCGTCAAACTGCGGAATACGGCGCATCACACGGAGCTGCCCGTCAGCGGGAACATCCTCGGACAGCCGCAGCCGAAGCGGATAGGGGATCGTATCCATTGCACATCACTCCACTAATAATGAATATGTATTATAGCACGGTTCTTCCGGATTGAAAAGGGGTAACGTGAAATCGGCTGCGCCGTCGCCGATATCGCGAAAAACAGACCGTTTTTGCATACGTTTGCAGCCGGATTCGCCTGACGGCGGGGAATAATATAAAGAATTATAGAAAATCCGCGCATAAATTTTCATAAATCAATTGACAAGAAAGGCGTCGCGTGGTAAGATTGAGACAGATGAAGCGCAAACGTTTGCGCTTTGTTGCATTTTCCTATACGGAGAGGAGGAGCGCAAATGATCAAAGCCGTCATGTTTGATATGGGCGGTACTCTCGAGGATCTCTATTCCGACGAAAAAAACGACCGTGCAACGGCGTATGCTTTGTACGAAATTCTGAAAAAGCACAACATCGAGGTTTCCTATGAGGCGGAATCGCTTTGGAAGATCGTCGGCGCCGGCATTCAGGCATATAAAAAGGATTCCGAGCGCACGCTGATGGAGCTGAAACCCGAAGAAATCTGGTGCGATTGGGGCTTTAAAGACATTCCGGTCGACAAGGCAAAGCTTGCGGACATCAGCGAGGAAATCGCGCACATGTGGGAGACCACGTTCTACGACAGAAAGCTTCGCGAGCATGCGGCGGAGATGCTGAAAGGTCTCAAAGAGGACCTTGGCCTGCATGTATCGGTCGTCAGCAACACCGGCAGTCTCTTCCAGGTCTTTTCCACGCTCGAAGCGTACGGCGTGCGCCAATATTTCGACGAAATCACACTCTCATCCATTGTCGGTTATAGAAAGCCGCATCCCAACATCTTCCGTATCGCCTGCGCGCAGGCAAATCTCGATCCGTCCGAATGCGCATTCGTTGGGGATACGCTCTCCCGCGACGTCGTCGGCCCGCGCAAAATGGGCTTCGGACGCGTGTTCAAGATCAATTCGTTTTTGACCAAGCAAAAGGACATCGGCAAGTTCGACGTCGAGCCCGACTATCAGGTCACCGATATTTACGACGTATATACGCTTTTGAAGAAAGAGCTGCAAGGTTGATAAACAATTCCGAAAGGGAGGTCTCAAAATGGCAAAGAAAGGGTGGCAACGTCCTCCGATGACGAAGAAACGGTTCAAGAACCAGTTTCTGAACGTGATCGGCAACCCATTCAACGTGATCGTGCTGATCACGCTGCTGATGCTGTTTGTATTCATCGTCATCCCGCTTCTCACGATGGTGCTGAATACGTTTACCGTCACAAGAGGCTCCGCCGAAATGGCGCGCCTTGTTGATCCGGGCGCAAAGCCGGGCGATTATTCCATCTGGGCGTGGAAGTTCCTGTTCGGATCGGACAGCTTTATGTCCTCCGGCGACATGGGCATCCGCGGAACGGAGATCTACACGAACCTCTTGGAGCCGCTGTGGCACTCGCTGACGGTCGGTTTCTTCGTCACGGTCATTTCGGTGCCGCTGGGCGCGATCATGGCATGGCTGATGGTTCGTACGGATATCCCCGCAAAGGGCCTGTTGTCCGCGATGATTCTGATTCCGTACATGATCCCGTCGTGGTGCAAAGCGCTGTCCTGGCTGACCGTGTTCCGTACGCCGAAGTACGGCGGATATTACGGACTGTTGACCGGTCTCGGCATACCGGTTCCGGAATGGCTTGCGTATGGACCGATCGCGATCATTCTGGTCATGGTGCTCCACTATTACGCATTCTCCTACATCATGGTTTCCGGCGCGCTGCGCTCAATCAACTCCGAATTGGAAGAAATGGGCGAGATTCAGGGCGCCAACAAAGCGCAGATTTTGAAGAGCATTACGCTGCCGCTGGTGCTGCCGTCGATTCTGTCGGCAACGATCATGACCATTTCGAAGTCGATCGGCACCTACGGCGTTGCGGCGCGTTTGGGCAACACCATTCAGTACTACGTCATGGCGACGAAGATGAAGTACTTCCTCGAATCGCAGCAGACGGCGGCGGTCGGCTACATCTTCTCCATCCTGATGATCGCCTTGGCGGCAAGTACGATTCTCATCAACCAAAAGCTCATCGGTACGCGTAAATCCTATGCGACGATCGGCGGCAAGGGCACCCGCTCCAACCTGATCCCGCTTGGCGGCGCCAAATGGCCGATGTTGATCTTCCTCACCATCTTCATCATCGTGGCAATGTTCATGCCGCTGTTCTTCCTCGTCATGGAATCGTTCCAGATCGTACCCGGCA
>CALFIV010000124.1 GCA_937877295.1 uncultured Clostridia bacterium | reverse complement strand
GAGAAACCTGCATTCCGGCTTGAATCGCAAACGGTCGGGTCGGATCGGGAAGCAAACGATCTGTTGGAGAACATTGACCGTTCGATACTGTCAAATTATACCGAAATCGCAAAGCCCACGCCTGTCGCGACGGAAGCGCCGACCGAAGCGCCGACAACAGAACCGATAATCGCAGCAGCATTGCCGACAAATACCCCGATCATTGTCATTGAGGAAGGAGAACTGCCGATGCAGACCGATACGCCTGTCCCGCAGGCATCGGAGACGGTTAAAAAGCGCGGTTTATTCTCCTGCGGCGGAACAGAGGTCACACCTGTTCCCACGTCCGTTCCGGAGGTCGAAACGTCGACGCCTACGCCGACTGCTGTGCCCACGGAAGCGCCGACAGAAGAGCCCACCGCAGAGCCAACGCTCGAACCGACGCCTGAGCCGACGCCGGAATCCACACCCGAGCCCACGCCCGTTCCCGTTCGTGTTTATCAAAAAACCAATTTTGACGAGCATTTCTTAAACGATGGCGAACCGGAATTCGTAAGATTCGATAACGAAAACGGCGAATGGATTTATCGATCGGATATTCTTGCGGTCGAGATCCACCGCGTGGAGACCACCATGCAGGACGGCAATAAAAACCGCACAAAACCGGTCGTATATTTCGTGGCACACATCTATGAGAGGGAATATGACAGCTATCGAACAACCTTCGGGTCATATCAGCATAACGGAACAGACCGTGCCGACGCGTTGGATATGGCGCTTGACGCAAAATGCGTTTTATGGATTACGGGCGACAACATCATTCATATGGATCAGGATTTGAAAGGCACGCTGATCCGAGACGGGTATCTGTTCCAAAAGTCGACGCGCATCGACTCCTGTTGGATGAACACAAAGGAGCATACGATCGAGATCGTTCATAAAAATGAAATGCCGGCTCAGGATCTATTGGAAAGCGGCGTTCAGGACTGCTTCTCGTTCGGCCCGGTATTGGTCGAAAACGGACAAATTACAAAGAACGCGATCTCACAGCGGCGTGAAAACGCACAGCGTACGATGATCGGCATGATCGAGCCTGGGCACCTTGTGGCGGTCGTCGTGGACGGCAGACAGGACACGTACAGCGTCGGTACAAATACCGCCGAATGTGCGCAGATTATGCTGGATCTCGGCTGTGTCGTATCGTATAACCTAGACGGCGGCATGTCGGCAACCATGATCTTCATGGGCAATAAGATCAATCGGCACGGCACAGAGCGATATAACGGACTGTCCTCGGGCAGACGGACCATGCCGGACGGTCTCTCTTGGGGCTATTCCGAGCTGTGCGGAACATTCCGAAATTTACAGGAAGATAACGGATAATCAAAATGGATCAATTGACGACCGTGAAGCGAACAAGGCAAAACTGGCTGCTGATGGGAGCTGCAGTCTTGTTTGTCGCGCTTGCGGTCGTTTTGTGCATCATACTGCGTCCCAAGACGCAAAACGCAAACGCGTTTCGGATACGTTATGGAAACGGACAGACCGTAACCTATCCGGCGAATGGATCTGTCCGGATTATCATTCGGAACGGAGTGCTTTGCGACGAAGCGACAGGAGAAGACGAGGAAAACATCATTCATATCGAAAACGGCGCTGCGTGGATGGAAGCTGCTACCTGTCCGCATCGGGAATGCATGGAGCAAGGCCGTCTGGATGCGGAGACAATTCAAACGCGCCCGCTCGGTCCGTGGATTATCTGCGCACCGCACGGCGTTTCGATTGAATATGTCGGTGACGGAACATGAAGATTCGAACGTTGACCAAAATGGCGCTGCTCTGTGCTGCTGCTTTGATACTCGGCTATCTCGATTCTTTGATCCCGATTGTACCGAGCGTTCCGGGTATTAAGCTCGGACTGTCGAATCTTGTACTCCTCTACGCTGTTTTTTATATGTCGCCGTGGAATACCGTTCTGCTGATGCTGATGAAAGTCGGATTGTCGTCGCTGCTGTTCGGCAATGCGATCGGCGCGCTGTATTCGCTGGCGGGCGGCCTATTGTCGGTTGGCGTCATGCTGTTGTTGCACCGCGTCAGATCGATTTCGGTGATCCCGGTCAGCGCGTTCGGGGGCATTCTGCATATGATCGGGCAGATCACAGTCGGAAGCATTTTGCTCGGTATTCAACCGATGCTTGTATATGCGCCGTGGCTGTTGGCTTCCGGGCTTTTGACCGGTACATTGCTGGGCGTTTGCGCACGCGGTGCATTTTATGGAATCGAACGGTATGAGAGGAGAAGAGACGCATGAAACGGCTGATCATCATTGTGCTGCTTCTGACGCTTCTGACCGCGTTCGGCTGCCGTGCTGAGGAAGTTTCATCAGCAGTCGATTTCCTGTGCGATACGGTTGTCACGATCCGGGCATATGCGCCGCAGGCGACAGTAGACAGTGCAATGCAGCTTGCGCACGATTACGAAAAGGTACTCAGCAAAACGATCGAGGGCAGCGACGTATGGAATCTGAATCATGCAAACGGTGAGCCGGTTGAGGTCAATCCGGAAACGGCGGAAGTCTTGCTGCTCGCGATAGAGATCGCAGAATCCTGCGGCGGCGCGTTCGACGTCACAGTTGCGCCGGTTACAGAGCTTTGGGACTTTACGGCGGATAAGCCGACACTGCCGGATGCGAAAGCACTCTCGGATGCGGCAGCGCTGGTGGATTATCACAAGATTCAGATTGCAGGAAATTCGGTGACGCTGCAAAACGGTGCGCAGCTCGATCTCGGTGGAATTGCAAAGGGTTACATTGCAGACAGGGTCGCAGCGTATTTGAAGGATCAGGGCGTTACGCACGCCTGCATCAACATGGGCGGCAACATTCTGGTATTCGGCGGAAAGCCGGACGGATCGCCTTGGTCGATCGGCGTCCGCAATCCGAACGGGACGGCGGAACAAAGCGAGGAAGTACTGTATCTGCATGACGGAGCGGTTGTTACCAGCGGCAATTATGAACGCTGCTTTGATCTCGACGGTGTACGCTATCATCATATTTTGAACCCAAAGACCGGCATGCCGGTTCAAAACGGGCTTGCGTCGGTTACCATTCGCAGTGAACAATCAGCTCTTGCGGATGCACTTTCTACAACCTGTTACGTACTTGGCCCGGAAGCGAGCGAAGAAATATTGAATCAGTACGGCGCAACCGCGATCTTCCTGCTTGAAAACGGAACGAGAATCGAGATTGCATAAAAAGAAGGCTTGCCTTCCATACTGGACAAGCCTTTTTGTTTGCGCTGTTATTTGCCGTCTTCGTCGAAGTTGAACGCGCTGGACGGCATCGACTGGCCGGTTGCCTGCGCTCTTGCTTTTGCTTCTTTTTCTTTATCGGTAAACTTGCGGAGGATGATGAAGACCGCAACTACGCCGAGCACGGCAAGGCCCATAAAGACATAGGAGAGTATGCTCAGAAGATTGGAGGAGAGAGCGCCGTAAAGCTTGGAAATGAACGATCCGTCATCCGCATCCGAGCGGACGTCGCCGATCGTGCTTGTATAGACCTGCCGTCCGTTTTGATCGAGCAGAGGAGACGCAGCATAATACTTTTCGATATTGCTGCTTCCGCCGCCGAGACAACTCATCGAACTCTGAGATTGGAAAGGTTCGGGATGGACCGCCATTGCGGCACGCAGAATTGCGTCCATTTCTTCAACCGAGTGCTTGCCTTCGATGGGGTATGCCTGATCACTGTAAACGACCTGTCCGTCGGTGATTACATCCGCAAACTCCGTTTTGTATGCGTCGGTTACTTCGTACTCAATGATTGCGTTGCTGTAAAGCACTGTCTGTCCGAAGTTGAATACCGCCATCAAAAGAAGGATTGCGCCGATTGCAAAGTAGATCGTGCGAAGAAGCTTATGAACCTTTTCTTTGGACTCTTCCTTGATGTTTTCCAGAGAATAGAGCTTGCCTTTTCCGGTAATCGCACCGTAAAAGACATAGATACACATTGCAAACAGCAGAATCGGAAATAGATACGTCATAGATAGTCTCCTTTTCTCAATCGTTCTCAGATTCGTTTGAGCTTCGCGCCGTCACGCGTATCTTCCACGGCAAAGCCCATTGTTTTCAATTCATCACGGATAGCATCCGCTTTTGCCCAGTCCTTGGCTTTTTTTGCTTCCTTGCGTGCTTCCAGAAGGGCAAGCGCTTCTTCGGGAAAGTCTTCATTCTTTTCTTTCACGACAAGACCCAAAACACCGTTCAACTCGGCATAGCGCGCTTTGACCGCTTCAATCGCGGCTTCGGTATGCGCATCGGTTGCAAAGATGTTGATCCAGCGCGCAAAATCGAACAGTACGCCCAAAGCATCCGCTGTATTGAGATCGTCGTCCATGGCCGCGTTGAAGCGATCGCGGAACTCGTCGAGTACCGCTGAGACGGAGGAGTCGTCTTTTGTTTCATCGACCTTGGTATCAAACAGCCGATCGCGCGCGGTGTAAAGACGCTGCAGCGACGTTGCGGTTTGATCTACGAGCTCACGGGAGAAGTTGACCGGATTGCGGTAGTTCGCGCTCAACAGGAACATGCGGACGACCTCAAGATCGTATTGCTTCGAGATCTCACGAACGGTGAAAAAGTTCCCGAGAGATTTACTCATCTTCTGGTTGTCGACATTGATATAACCGTTATGCATCCAGTAATGCGCGAACGGTTTGCCGCATGCGCATTCGCTCTGTGCGATTTCGTTTTCATGGTGCGGAAAAATCAGATCCATGCCGCCGCCATGAATATCGAACGTTTCGCCAAGATACTTCATGCTCATGGCCGAGCATTCGATATGCCAGCCGGGGCGGCCCTTGCCCCACGGGGAAGGCCAGCTCGGCTCGCCGGGTTTTTCACCCTTCCAAAGCGCGAAGTCCAAAGGATCTCGCTTTTGTTCGGTGGGCGAGATGCGTGCGCCGTTTTCCATGTCGTCGATATTCTGGCCCTTCAGCTTTCCGTAGTTCGGATCACTGCGGACAGAGAAGTAAACGTCGCCGTTTTCGGTGGCATATGCATGCCCCTTCTCGATCAGTGTTTTGACAAGTTTGATGATATCGCCGATATGCTCCGTTGCGCGCGGATTGACTGTTGCGCGTTCGATACCCAACGCGTCCGCATCCTGATAGTATTCTTTGATAAATCGGTCGCCTAGCTCCTTTACGGTGATACCTTCGCGGTTGGCACGATTGATCATCTTATCGTCGATATCGGTGAAGTTCTGCACGTATTTGACCTTGTAACCGCGATATTCGAGATAGCGGCGCATGGTATCGAACACGACGAACGGACGCGCGTTTCCGATATGGAAATAATCGTATACGGTCGGACCGCATACGTACATGGAAATCTGACCTTCCTTGACAGGGACAAGTTCTTCCTTGCGGCGTGTCAATGTATTGTAAATCTGCATGGTTTCCTCCTTTACAGCGGCTGCAGCTCGAACAAAATTCCAAAGAAAGGATCAAGCGCAAGGCAGCTTTCATTTATCATAAGAAAAAACAACGGCTTTGTCAATAAGGATTTGACGAATTGCACTTTTTGTACTATACTGCTTCAATAGGAGGTTGTGCATGAAACGCTTATTGATTTGCATCCTGATCATCACATTGGTTTTTCCGTTTTCAATTGCGGTTGCAGACGGCAATCCGATGCGTTCTCTGACGCTTGAAACGGAAGTAAATGAAGATGTTTTGGATGTTTATTTCTATACGGATATGGAATATCCGAATCAAACGACGGCATTTGAATCCATGGATTTCGTGCTGTCCTATGCATCTGATGTTCTGAAGCCGATCGAATTGGTGAAATCGGGCGATATGCCGGAATCCGATATTCTTGACAACAGCTTTATCGGAATCGAGAGCTTTGACGCCTTGGGCGTGTTTGAGTATCATGCAGCTTCGGCGCTCGGACATCAGGGAAGCGGACTGCTGCTGCATCTGCGTTTTCGCATTTTGCGGGAAGGCGATTACGAATTCCGTTTGCAGCGAAACGGCTATTCCGTCTATGATTCAAACACAAAGCAATCAACCGCGTATGCGTACGCGTTTCTCAGATTCCATGAAATCAATGTTGGCGCAACACCCGTTCCGATCCCGGATCTCGGAATTGATTCCACCGAGACGAACGAAAACGTTGTAC
>CALFIV010000123.1 GCA_937877295.1 uncultured Clostridia bacterium | reverse complement strand
CGCGCTGCCGTCGGTGATGACCGCGCAGAGGTTGTGACGGCGGGTCAGCTCGTAGCTCTTGTTGATGTCCTTCTGGATCTCCAGACACGGCTGCGCGACGCCCGGTGTATAAGCAAGGCTCAGGTCGTCCTTGGTGGCGACGGGAACTGTTGCGATGACTTCAATTTTGCCCTTCCATTCTCCGTGCAGACGGAGCGATTCTTTTGCGTAATCCATTTGCGTTCTCCTTTAATTCTATTTTATGACTGTATAATGGTCGGCAGAGTCGAGCCGCCGTACGGCATAGCCAGCACGGTAGCGTTTTTGCCGAGTTTTTGAAATGCGTGATCGAGCGCGGCCTGCGCCGACGGCTGCGGGGTCAGAAAGATCGACCGCACAAAGTCGTCGTCCAGCTCCGAAACGAGATCGACCTCGGCGCGCTCCAGCACCATCGCGATCGCGGCGGCTTTGTGCCCGCCTAAGCGGAACTCGCGGCCGATGCGCTCAATGAGACTGTGCGCGGTAGGCGCGGTTGTCATCCATTCCTCAAACGTGCGTTCACCGAGGCCTTCCTTGCAGGAGCCGATCAGGATAATCACGCCGCCGTCTTTGATCGCGTGCTTCGCATTGTCGAGCGCTTTCTGCGTCTGATAGAGGTTCAGATCCTTCGGCGCGCCGCCCTGCGAAACGAGGATGATGTCCACGGGCGCTTGCAGCGGCTTCCGATAGAGCGCATCAAGGAATCTGCAGCCCTCGCGGTGCGCCTTTGTTACGTCGCCCGCTACGGCCTTGAGAATCTCTTTGTGCTCCGAAAGCACCACGTTCAGAATGAAGTCGATCCCGACCATCGCGCCCGCTTCCTCGATGTCCATCCGCAGCGGATTCGTTTCCAGCGCGCCCGCTTTTGCTTCGGGCAGCACCATGCGGCTGTGATTGGCCTGGATCGCCGCGCGCGTCGATGCGCCGGGCATGATCGCCTTTGCGCCGCCGGAATAGCCCGCAAAGTAATGGTATTCGATGTTGCCGAGGCAGATTTTGCGATCGGCTTCCGCGACAACACGGGTGATGTCCACAGGCGTGCCGCGCGAGGTTGTACCGAACGACACGCAGTCGTCGGGATCGCTGTCCACGCACTTGATCTCGTTCCATGCGCGTTCGCCGGCAAGCCGACGCTTTTCTTCGTCGGTCTGCTTCCGATGGCTTCCGAGCGCAAAGACCAGCGTGATATCCTCACGGCGAATGCCGCCGGCATACAGCTCGTCGAGCAGCGCGGGCATGACCTGATAGGTCGGCATCGGGCGGGTAATGTCGCTGGTGACGATTGCCACCGTCTCGCCCGCATGCACAATGTCTTTGAGATGCGCAGAGCCGATGGGGGTTTGGAGCGCGCGTTTGATCTCCGCTTCGCCGACAAGACCCACCGGGACTTCATTTGCGTGCAGCTCGCCGATCAGGTTTTGTTCCGGCACGTCGACTTCCTGAAAGCCCGTACCGAATCCGAATCGCAGCTTCATCTTATTT
>CALFIV010000122.1 GCA_937877295.1 uncultured Clostridia bacterium | reverse complement strand
CGGTATCCCCGAAGCTGTACGCCTCTATGAATCAGGCACGCTTTCAGCATATAACAATGGGGTTCTCAAAGATTATTTGGATGATGTGTATGAGACCATGCAAAGTCATACCGATCCGTTCGAGCTGAGCATTGCTGATCAGCGCGCCTTGCATGCGTTGGAGCAAATGAAGCCGTAACCATATGCTGCAAAAGATTGTTTCGATTCTGCTTGCCCTGCTGTTCTTTATTCTATATTTGGTAAGCGCTCCGTTCCAAAGGTGCTTCACGGACGACGACGTCTTGCCGGGTCGCAGCGACTGGAGTGCTGAGATCGTTCAAGGCTATGATATCGTGCGTGTCAATTCGCGAAGCATTTCGATCGGCAAAGCGATCTCGAACGGTGGTTGGCAAACCTTGATCGAGCGATACTTTTTGATTGCATTCTGTGTCAAGTAGCCGTTCATTCTGCTCGAAGGCATCCAAACTGCCGACGTCTTTCTTTCCGATCGGGAACCGGAAGATCAGACGCTCACGTATTACGCAATTGATATGACCGGCGACAGCGTGATCGGACCGTTTGAAACCGCCGATTCTCTGCACGTTGCGCTGAACCTTGATACATTCGAATGGACGCCGATCACCGATCCGCCGAATCTCCCGAACGTTCAATACTGAATCGGCAGAGGAAAAACGATGAAAAGCATTGTGAAATGTACAACTTTGTGTATGCTGATTCTCATGCTGTGCGGCTGCAGTTTGTTCGGTTTGACAAGCTTGGATGAAATGTCGATTGTTCCGAAAAGCGAGCAAAAATGGTACGCAAAGGAAGAATTGACCGAAGTCCTGCTTGCAAGCAAGGACGAATTTGAAGCCGTTGCTGAGATTGTACTGCGAAACAGTACATTAGAGGAACGTCTGCAAAACTCCAAGGAAGGTCAGGCAAGCATTGAATCAATTCCAAGAAAGATTGTTTTACCGATGAGGAGAGGAACAGCATTGTTACGATGATGCAAAAAACCGGCATCTTCCGAGTCAACAAAAATCAAAATGGCGGAAAACCGACCGTCCGGTTCTATTGCATTCAAAACAAGCAATCGCAAAGCAGTATGTTATGTTGTTTTCGGAAAATCATACCGGGATATTATTACTATGAATTCGCACGGTAATTCCGGCATCCAATTCAAAAGCGCCCCATTTCGGAGCGCTTTATTTGATGGTTTCGATTACACCTTGCTTTCGTCGAGATCGATGACGATACTCTTGCGGGTCGGGACAAGCTTGCGAAGCCGAACGCCCGCGGCATTGAACAGGCGCTTCGAGGCGCGGTTCATCGGCGTGTTGGCGTACTTGTCGGAAAGATATACCACCTCGCGAATGCCGCATTGAATGATCGCCTTAGCGCACTCATTGCACGGGAACAGTGCGACATAGATGCGACAGCCCTGTAAGGATGCGCCGGCGTTATTCAAAATGGCGTTGAGCTCCGCATGGCAGACGTACGGGTACTTAGTGTCGTAGGCTTCGCCGTCGCGATCCCACGGGAATTCGTCGTCGCTGCAGCCAAGCGGGAATCCGTTATAGCCGACCGACATGATCTTATTGTGATCATTGACGATGCATGCGCCGACCTGCGTGCTCGGGTCCTTGCTGCGATAGCTCGAAAGCAGCGCGATTCCCATAAAATACTCGTCCCAGGAGATGTAATTTGTGCGTTTGTTCATGCTTTGCCCCTTTCTCAAACGGTTTCAAGGATGGTCGGATTTTCCAGCGGAAGCGACGGCAGTTCGGAAAGACTATGCAGACCGAACTTATGCAAAAACGTATCAGTGGTAGCATATAGCATCGGCTTGCCGATAACGTCCTTCCTGCCGACGGCGGCGATCAGACCGAGCTTTTGGAGCTGTCCGACCGCATACTCGCAGCGCACGCCGCGCACCGCTTCGATTTCCGCGCGCGTGACCGGCTGCTTATACGCAACGACCGCGAGCGTTTCGAGAATCGACTGCGAAACGGACTTTTTCTGCTCTGGCTGCAGCAGCGTTTCGACATAGGAAATGTAATCACGGTTAGAAACAAGCTGTGCGGTATCGTCTGTCGTCATCAGACAAATGCCGCGTCCTTCGTCGCGATAGGTCGTTTCCATTTCATAGAGCAGCGTCTTTGTGCTTGCTTCGTCCAGTTCCAACGTGCGTGCCAGTTCCGTGATCAGAACCGGTTCTCCCGCAACAAACAGCAGGCATTCCACGATCGAAGCTTGTCTTTTATCCATCAGTCCTCAACCTCATCCATATAGATCGTTTCCGTATCGTTCTGCGCAAGATTCTTCGCGCGGATATAAATCGGCGCAAACGTCGCTCCTTGTGTAATATGGACTTCTCCGTGCGCGAGCATTTCCAAAAGTGCCATAAAGGTCACCACACGCTCCATACGGGTGCTCGTGTCGGAAAACAGTGTATCGAAGCGCACACGTCCTTCGCGCAGCCTGTCCCTTAAATGCACGACGCGGTCGCGCACCGTGAACGTATCGGGACGTACCTTTTGCGTCAAATCCGGCTGCTCCTCCTGCTCATCTTCCCGGTTCAGTATAGCAAGAAATGCAGAATACAGGTTGTCGAGCGTCGCGTTGCTGATATCGACCTTCTGCGGCGGCAGGATCACATCCTCAGGGAGCCGAGTAAACGTCTTCTTTGCTTCTTCGAACCGCTCGTGCAATTCTTCACTGGCTGCCTTAAACGCTTTATATTCTCGCAGCTGCCGGATCAACTGCGCTTGCGGATCCTCTTCCTCCTCCATTTCTACAGGCGGACGCGGAAGCAAGCTCCTTGATTTGATCAGCAGCAGCTGCGCTGCAACCGTCAGAAACGCGCTTGCCCGGTCCATATCAAGCTCCGAAAGATCGTCCATCATTGCAAGGTATTGCGACGTGATTTCGGATACAAAGATATCCTCGATGTTGACTTCTGCTTTTTCGATCAGGTGCAGAAGCAAATCGAGCGGTCCTTCAAATTGTGAAAGCGATACGCGGTACTCTTCCATACTCAGATAAACAGCCGCAAAGCAAGCTTATGCAGCTTTGTCCAAACCAGAGAGGTCAGAGCGCTCGCCGGTGAAAACCCGATATTGTTGATGAGAATCAGAACGGCAATCAGGATATAGCGGCCGTATCGATGCATGAACAGGAAGAACCTTGCCGGTAAGACTCTTGCAAGCAGCAGTTCAAAAATGTGATATCCGTCAAGCGGAAAAATCGGCAGCAGATTAAAAAGTATCAGCATGATATTCAGCGATATGCCGTAATAAAGGATCATCCACAGATACTCGCTCTGCAGCCATCCATACGATTTGTTGACCGTCATCCACAGGAAAAACAGCGTCAAACCGGAAAATGCGATCGCAAGCAACAGATTCATAACTACGCCTGCCAATGAAACGATTGCTTCTCCGCGCTTGTAGTTCCGAAAATTGCGGGAATTCACGGGAACAGGCTTCGCCCAGCCAAACCCAAGCAACAACAATGAAAAGAAGCCCAGCACATCCAGATGCGCAAACGGATTGATCGTCATTCGGCCAAGGTTCATTGCGGTATCGTCGCCGCATTTGTGCGCAGCAAATGCATGTCCCCATTCGTGCAGCGTTAGGCTTAACAAAATGATTGGGATGATACAGACATATGCTTTGAGCGTTCCGATCGGATCGCTGAAAATTGAAGACAAATTCCAAATCATACCGATATTATAACCGAAAAATTGGGGTATTGCAAGTGCAATTCCCCTATGTTTCAGCTGTTTCGATATGATATCAGTATGCGCTTTAGGATCTCACGAAACCCGGTTGCCGAAATTGATTTTTCCGGATACAGCGCAAGCTCATATAGGATCGTACCGTCTGGCGCTGCAAACGTTACGCTTCCGACCGAAAATTCCGGATCGAGCGGTGCTTGCAGCACTTCCGGAAGATGAAATTGCTGCTGCGGCGACCCGTCGCTTTTCTTTAACAATACCGAAACGCTTTCCTTTGTGAACAAGTTGACGGTTTCCGAATCGCCTCCGTCTACCGGATATGCTTCCAAGATAGGCTCGTTTGCGGAAGCAATTTCATTGATTGCGTATCCTGCAAACGCTTCCTCGAGCAATTGTGTAACAAGCTCGAATCTTGATTTGCTGTTCTGCGCGCCGCTCATTGCGCAAACAAAGGTCGTATTTCCGCGCTTGCATGCAAATACCCCGCAATAGCCGTCTGTTTTTGAGCTGCCAGTCAAAAGGCCCACGCAGCCGGGCAGTGTCGTCAGAAGCTTGTTTGCATTGGCAATTTCCGTCTTTCTGCCGTCCGGGTGCTCAAGAACGGCATACTTACAGGAGCAGTATTTCATAAACGTAGCGCTGTTCAAGGCTGCACATCCCATGCATGCTATTTCCCGACAGGTAAACCGTTCATTAGCACCGAGTGCATTCTGCATCGGATGATCGATTCCGAATTCTTTCAGAGTCAATGATATGTTCTGTAAAAAGACATCCTCCGATCCGAATGCGCTCTCCATAAGCGCCCAGATTGCGTCGCCGGCCGAAATCATAACTGCAGCACGAAGCAGCTCTTCCGCTTTCACTTGTTCTCCGTTTTTCAGAAATATCGTTTGCCCGCCAATCTGTGCAGCGCGCATTCCGACCGATACAATTGTGTCAGGCGCGAGCAATCCGCGATCCACAGCATAGCACAGCGTAAGAACAGCCGGAAGTTTCGCAAGCCCGGCAACACCTGTCGGTTCGTCTGCCGATTGTTCCGATATGGTTGCATTTGCCTGAGGCGACAGTACACAATACGCTACTGAGGTCTGATCGGCGGAAGTATGTGCAATGTACGCTAAGAGCAGCAGAACTGCAATGAATATACAAATCTTTTTTCGCATAACAATCCCTCCTTTAAACGATATGGAGGAATGCAAGAAGAAAGACGTCGTATTTGGACGTCTTGAATGTTATTCGCTTTTTTTCGGAGAGAATTGGTAAAGCGTACACGGCATTCCGCCGTTTGAAAGCTTTCTGCGGCGATCCGCAGGCTTGCCATAGATCGATTCGAATTCGCGGCTTGCGGTGATTACGTTGATTTGCCAATCCGGCAACCGATCAAACACGGAACGCATTTGTCGATACAATGTTTTTACTTCTGATTTTTCCATCAGCCGTTCTCCGTACGGAGGATTGCAAATCAAAACGCCGTTCCTCCATGCGGTAGACAGATCCGTAACAGGCTGCACGCGCCAATTCACCATAACGCCTGCCTTTTTTGCATGCTTTTTGCACAGATCAACGCAATGAGGATCGATATCGCTGCCGAGAATCTCCAGCGAATCATGCCGTCGCACATCGTTTGCTTCTTCTCTCGCAAGACGAAACAGATCGCGATTGATGAACTTCCATTGTTCAGAGGCAAAACTGCGATTTGCCGACGGAGCTATGTTGTTTGCAATCATTGCCGCTTCGATGGGAATCGTGCCCGAGCCGCACATCGGATCTATCAGCGGCGTATCCGGAAAAAATCTCGAAAGCAGAATCAATCCCGCTCCAAGCGTTTCCGACAGCGGTGCAGGAACATTGTATGTGCGGTAGCCGCGTCGTGATAGTCCTGCTCCGCAGCAATCCAACGCAAGCGTCACTTCATCGCGCAGAATGCCGACTTCGATGATTACTTCTTCCTCGGTTTCCGGAATCGATTGAACACGATATGCTGTCTTCAACGACTCAACAATCGCCTTTTTGACGATACTCTGACAATCGGAGACCGAAAACAGCGTACTTTTCGCGCTCTTGCCGTTCACATGAATGCGCGTTTTCGGCGTCAGATACTGTTCCCACGCGATGGCCTTTGTTTGTTCAAAAAGCGATTCAAAGGTGGTTGCGCGAAACGTTCCGACTGTCAACAAAACACGTTCGGCGGTACGAAGCCAAAGAAGCGCCTTTGTCATTTCGCCAAAGCCGCCGTGAAACTTGACGCGGGCATCCAACGTTTCCGTATCAAGTATCCCGAGCTTATGCAGTTGAAACGCAACAGTCGATTCCAGCCCGATTTTTGCGGTTGCCGTAAATTCCATATCAGGATTCCTCATCTTGCTTGTGCAGCGCGCCGAAAATCCGTTTCAGCGCATTTCCGAGCCGTCTTTCCGATACGTGATAGGTAGCGCATACAATCTCCGGCGGAACGTTTGTCGCGTTTAACGCGCCGAGCCCCATCAGGACAAACGCTGCAGCCATTGCATTTTCCTGCATTTGCGTCAGTTGCGGATAACGTCCGTCCGGGTACGTAGCGAGATAGTAATAGAAAATACGTAATGAAACTTCCTTCAAACGCTCAGGTAGAACGATCTTTCGATAGTTGACATTCTCCTTGAGATACTGCTCAAACGAATCGATCATGTCAAAAATACATTCATAGCTGGCCGGAAGATGATCCGGCACAAGAACAGGCGTTAATACGCCATACTGCCATGCACCTTGATAATAGAGTGAAAACGGCGGTTTTGCTTCCATGCTCAGCAAAAGCCCGAACACGAATTGCTTGTCCTCATCCGTTTGATCAAACCGGATCAGAAATGAGCGCAAGATTCGTTCCGCAAGCGGATCTTTGACCACCGTCAGCATTTTTGCCGCTCCGCGCAAAAGCGTCGAAAGCGGACTGAACAATGCCCATACGAGGATCGCACGGAACTCTTTGTCGTGATTCCACGTTTGTATCAGAGCATCCGTACCGGCTGTAGCGATATCTCGGATGCGACGCTGACGTGTGATTGCTTCATGCAGAGGCACGTCGTAATTGATCGTCCATTCGCGCTTGAACTTTGCCGGATCGTCCTCTTTGATGTGCTTCCGATAGTACATTGCGACACTGTCGTTTTCATCACGCATCACGAGGCTTTCGTAGATTTGCTCCGCTTCCTGCTTTTTATCGTGCACGAAGTAGCAGAATGCAAGCTGATGCAACATCTCCTTATCGTACGGTAGTGAATCGCGCAGCATTTCCAAAGCATACTGTGCGCGGTCATAGTCGCCGAGTTCAATCAGAATGGGAGCAGCATAGCCGAGCTCCTCCGGCGAACACTCCTCATCGATGATAATCTTTTTGGATTGTTCAACCGCCTCAGTATCCTGCTTTTGAATTCTTAGGATCATTGCGAGAAGCGCATTCCCGCGTACGCTTTTGCTGTTGCGTTTAAACAAGTTGAAGAGACGTTTTTTGGCTTCGTCGTATTCGCGCATGGAGAACAGCATCATGGCAATCTCCATATCAAGCATTTCACTGTTGGGATACGATTCGGAAAGCTTCAAAAGAATCTCGAGACCAGAATTGTCATTTGTTGAAAAATGCTTCGCCTTTGCGAGATGAATCGTTTCCAAAAGGCGAATGTCCTCATCCGGCATCAGACCGATTTGAGCTTCCAGCTCCGGCTCGTCTTCAATAAGCTCCAGCATATCCATAGCGCGTTCCGAATACGGTCCATCCGGGTGCTGGTCGAGACACAGCTTGCAGCATTGCTTTGCGGCATAGAATTCTTCAAGTCCCATGAAATTTGAAGCGATTCCGAACATCACCTCATCGGAGGTTTCATTTGAACCGCCGATTGATCCCAGCAAAACCGCTAAGCTTTCTTCGAACATGCGCATACGGTGCAGAACTTCTGCAAAGGAAAGCATATACTCCAAGCGCTCCGGCTGCATCTCATATGCTTTTCTGAGATATTGTTCGGCGCGCTCGAGGATCTCATTCTGAAGATATTTTGTTCCGCGTTGATAGTAAAACTCCGCGTTCTGTTGAAACGGGATTACAACACCCGTCTCGCGGTTATCTTTCATTTAAGCCTCCGTAGCTTCTTTCAACAGCGTTTCCAACTCCGATTGATTGAAGTGATACCGTTTTTCACAAAATTGACAGGTCAGTTCCGCTTTTCCGTCTTCTTTCATGATCTTCGTCAATTCATCCGCTCCGATTGACAGCAATGCACGTTCCAGCCGTTCTCTGGTGCAATCGCAGGAAAACGCAGGCGTCATACGATTGGTATACTCAACTTCAAGCGTTTTGAACAAATCATCCAGAATGGATTGCAAGGTTTCTCCTTCTGCAATTCTGCCGCCAATCGCTGGAATCTGCTGTGCAATCGTCATGACGTGCTCAATTGCTTCATTCGGGCAGTTCGGCATGGTTTGAATCAAGAGTCCGCCTGCACCTGTTACGAACCCGTCAGATGCATTTTCATGAACCCCGAGATAGACGATTGACGGCTGCTGTTCGCTGACGGTGAAATACTGCGCAAAATCTTCCGCGATTTCTCCGGAAATCAGATTACAAGTGCCGATATACGGTTCTTTCAAACCGAGATCGCGAATCATCGTGAGCTTGCCGGAAGTTCCCACATATCCGCGCACGTCCAGCTTGCCGTCGCAACGCATCGGTAATTCCGCTTCCGGTACGGTAGCGTATCCCTTCACAAGCCCGCCGTTTCGTCCGACGCAGACCAAGTTTCCAGAAGGACCGTTCCCTGCAATTACGGTTGTTACGGTATCCGTTTGATTTTTCATCATGCTCGCAACGACGGACGTCATCAACAGCTGCCTGCCCAGCGCAGCGGTTGCTACGCGAGACAAGTGATGCGTCTTTTGCGCTTCGCGAACGATTTGTGTGCCATCGATTGCCGCAAACCGTATCGCACGGTCTTCGAGCATACCGTGGATAATCAGATTCTGCTGCATTTTATTGTCCCTTTCGCGCAACAAACTGGATGCGTTCGCTGTTTCCGTGCGCAGGTTCACGCGAGAATGCGTGCAGCGCATGGATATCGGTAAAACCGGCATCTTCGAGAAGGTTGGTGAGCTCTGCGACCGAGTGCGCACGTTGAATGTGTTTTTCCGCAAATCGTGTATAATGCTCGCCTTCCCTGACAAAGCAGGTCAGGTCCATTTCGCAGAGTCTGCTCCGCTGATCGTATGCATTTTTCCAAATGTATGCATACGAATCCGTTTCCTCGGTGAACGTATTGTTGCCGAGAATGCTACGAAGCTTATAACTGGACGAAATATCAAACAGGAAAAGTCCGTTGGGTTTCAGGCAGGCTGCTGCATGTGTGAAAAATGATTGCACATCCTCCAAGGACGTCAGATAGTTCACACCGTCGCACACCGAAATCAACGCGTCAATCGGCTTATGAATCACAAGCTTCCGCATGTCTTCACAGATGAAGATGATTCCCTTGCTTCCGGCTTTAAAAGCGTTTGTCCGCGCTTCCATCAGCATATCGGGTGATGCGTCGTTTCCGATGACATGATACCCTTTCTGATACAGCGCGATTGTCATTGCGCCAGTTCCGCAAGCGCAGTCCATGACGTCATGGGCTTCTGCTTCTTTCAGAAAGCTGTCAAGATAATCTGCCCACGCTTCACGGTCTACGTCGTGCATCATTGCATCATAATACTGGGCGAATCTTCCGTATTGCATTTATAAATCCTCCAATCCTTCGGCAATCTTCATCAATCGATCCAAACGATGATACATGCCGGATTTTTGTATATCCGCTAAATCGGCAAGTTCCTGTACGGTTGCATCCGGATGGCTCATGCGAAGCTGAGCCGCCTGTTGCAGACTTGCCGGCAACGACTTTAACCCATAATGCCGGTCGATCGATTCGATCGCTGCACGTTGACGAATCGAAGCTACGACCTGCTTATCGAGATTTGCGGTTTCACAGTTGTTCGTACGGTTGATGTAGTTTCGCATATCCTTTTCCACACGTACGTTTTCAAGATGCATCGCCGCTACATTTGCACCGATCAAAGCAAGCATACCGCTGACGTCGTCGCCTTCTTTCATGTAAACCAGATAACGGTCGCTCTTGCGAACCGACGTTTTTGCAGACAGATAAAACCCCGTCAAAAGAGTCGCGACGCTTTGCGCGACAGTTTCCGTCCTGAAAATCATTTCAAGATGATATCCGCGTTTGGGATCGATACAGCTTCCGCTTCCGAGAAAGCAGCCGCGCAGAAACGCACGTGCGATCTCTTCATCAATAAACAGATCGTCAGGAAGCTTGTTCATCAATTGCAAGCCGCTTTCCGTTTGAACCATCGCGCCGGTTTCCTGCAAGAGCCGATTCGATTCATTTCCGGTGAGCGTCACTTCATAAATCGACGATTTTCGATGTTCCACCCGCTTTTCCTCTACCGTCGGATCGATCTGGTAGAGACTTACTGCCATAGAGGCTATGTGGTTTGCGACGTTGCAGTTTTCCGTGCGATAAAACAGAGCTGTCTGTCTTGAGATTCGAATACCGCCTGCCGTCAACGTCATTCCCGCAAGCTGCGCAAGACGTTGCGCACGATCCTTGACGCGAATCTTGATCAGTTCGTCCTTACATTCCGATGAAAAGCTCATGTTCCCCTCGATTCAAACCGCTGCTCGATATCATGTGCTTCATGCACGATGTCCCGGTGATAGATCCGAACAGCTTGTCCTTTCTGGCGCAGACGTCTTGCCATCTCCTCTGCCGCTGCGACTGAACGGTGTCTCCCACCGGTACACCCGAAGCAAATACGAAGAATGCGTTTTTCCTGCTTTTCAAACAGCGGGAGCATGTCCAGTATATTCTGCTCCAAAAGATCAAAATATGTCCCGACATACGGCTGCGCGAGCACAAAGTCGCGCACTGCTTCGTCAAGGCCGGACAGATTTCGCATGGTATCATAGTAGAACGGGTTTTCAACAAAGCGCATGTCGATTACCATATCCGCATCCACAGGAACGCCGCGTTTGTATCCGAAGCTCGAAAGCACAACCGTCATCGGATTGTCGTTGAATTCCGGAATCAGGTTCTCAAGGAAGGACGAAAACTCACGCGATGCGATATCGCTGGTATCGAGATACGACATTGCCTCGTCACGAATGCTTTTCAGATACTCGCGTTCCGCACGCACGCCGGATTCGGCTTCGCCCGATACGCCGAGCGGATGACGTTTTCTGGTTTCGTTATAACGACGTTTCAACACATCGTCGCGCGCGTCCAGAAACAGAATCGAATATGGAACATCGATTTTTTTGATCTCCGACAGAACCATCTCCGGGCTGCGTGACAGAAGACTCTCTCGTGAATCGATTGTGACGGCCGCATGCGCAATCGGCGGCTTTGCATTCTTGCACATCGCAACGAATTCCTTCAGCATGGGCGACGGAAGGTTGTCCACGCAAAAGAATCCGAAATCTTCCAGCGACTTCAAAGCGAGCGATTTTCCCGCTCCGCTCATACCGGTAACGATCAGCAGTTGCATTGTGATGCTTCGCCTCCAATTCGTTTGACTTCACACTCGAGTAAAACGCCCGTTTGTCTTTGGACCGTTTCTTGGACCGTTCGGATCAGTTCGGAAATCTGTCGTTCCGACGCATGTCCGTTGTTGACAATAAACCCGGCGTGTTTCGGTGAAACCTGCGCATCTCCGATTGAAAACCCTTTCAATCCGCATTGCTCGATCAATGCGCCTGCAAAATGTCCTTCCGGACGTTTGAACGTGCTGCCTGCCGAAGGCACAGTCAAAGGCTGCTTGTCACGTCGCTTTGCCATACAGTCTTCCATGACAGATTGCGCCGTTCCGTCGTCCGGCTGTAATTGCAGCTCCGCCTCCAGTACGATCCGATCCGGAAACGTAAACGTACTTTTTCGATATCCAAGGTCCGAATCCAAGACCGGAATCCAACGGTCAACTCCGTTTTCCAAAACACGAACGCGCTTGAGGATCTGTTTCATTTCGCCGCCGTATGCGCCTGCGTTCATCGCACACGCGCCACCGACCGTTCCCGGAATCCCCGCGAGTCGTTCCATTCCCATCAAGCCGTGTACAATTGTATCCCTGGCAAGCTGCATCAGCGACATACCGCCGCATACCGTTACAGAAGTGTCCTGATAAGCCGGTGCATGGATCGGTGTATCAAAACGGATGACAAGTCCGTGAAAGCCGTCGTCGCTTGCAAGAATATTGGTTCCGCGCCCCAGCAGCGTCATGGGATAGCCGTTTTCATTGCATAATGAAACAGCACGACACAATTTTTCATATGACGTCGGACGCAATACGAGCGTGGCCTCGCCGCCGACGTGAAAGCTCGTCAATTCGGATAAAGAAATATGTGCAGTTGCGCCAAGCGCCAATAACTGCAATTGTACAGTTTCCCATTTCATCTGCATATATTCAGTATAGCAAAAAAAAGCTGAAGGTACAACACCTATCTTATCAATTCTCGCAAACGTTTTTGAAACCGATCCTTCGCATTCTCATCCCCGTTAACAGAAAGCAAAGCGTCCTCGCAAAGCGTATCATACTCTGCATACCATAAAAACGGGTCTACGGTCTGGACGGTTGCAAGCGTTTTTAAGATCGGTTTCAAGGATGCTTCGGGTGCAGCGTCTTTTACGTCGGAACGCACGGAAAGCAATCCGTATGAACTCAGCTTCTGCTGCTGTTCTTCCGCAAGAATCCATTGCAAGAACGATTGTATTACAGACGCTTTTACTTCGTCGGTATCGCGATCGATTCCGATCCAACAGATCGCATCGGTAAAGTTATCGATTGGCGTAAGCTCCGCTGAAGCGAATCCACTCTTATAGCGGATCAAATCGCCTGCTCTTCGCATATCCAGATAAAGCGTATCCGCCGTCTCTTCCGATGCGTTCTCTTCTCCATTCAAACAGGCAGCAAGAATGCTGTTTGCAAAATAGGTTTTATCGTCTAATTCGTTCGGATTCTTGTCAAGTCGAACATAGCCGGAATAGCAATACGGTACACAATACATGGTTTCGAATAAGCCTTCGCGCAGCGGCGTATGCAAAGATGTAAGCGGCTGCAGCAGATCACTGTACAAAGATCCGGAAAAGAATGAGTATACATCTGCACGTCTTCCGTGCTCCAGCCGTTCGTAGAAGGTTGCTTCATCCATGCCTTGAACGACAATATATGAGCCGCGATGCTTCTTTTCATATTCGTCTGCGCGTTTTTGCAGCCAGTTGGATAAGCTGCCGAGATAAGGTCGATGCCGAACGATATGATACATGGTAATCGTTCCATGATAAGCGGTTTCATCGCGTACAAACCGCGTATCCGTAAACGACTGCTGTGCGCCGCGGATCAAAACGTTCGGCGTAAACAGCAGAAACAGAATCAGCATAACGCACAGGATTGTTCGAATGATTTTCATAGTTCAACATATTCGACATAACTCGAAGCGATCCGTCGAGGCTTGTCCGGATTTTCAAAAGGATGCAAATAGAAATCGTCGAATAAATAACAGAACCTTGAATCGGAGGTATAAAAAATGGAATTAAACGCACAAAAGCGAGGCGCGAGGCTTTACGTCCAGCTCTCAGGAGAACTGGACCACCACAGCGCCGAACAAACACGCATCATGCTGGACACAATGCTGCGCGACATTACGGTTCGTGAGATGTTTCTTGATCTGAGCGGTATGAGTTTTATGGACAGCGCAGGTCTCGGCGTCATTCTCGGCAGATTTCGCAAGCTATCCATGCGAGGCGGAAAGCTGGTCGTCAAAGGCATGAACACATCGGTTGACCGCATTTTCCAAATGTTTCGAATAGAGTGACAACATATTACTATAGCATCATGCGTGTTCAAAAATTAAAGTGGTGAAGCGGTCAGGTTGCAATATCTCGTTGGCCACCTCCAAAATATCACCAGCTGTGAGACTGAGAATTTCCTCCACACTCTCCTCCATGGTATCCACCTCGTCAAAGAAGAGGGCGGCATGACCCATGCCCAACATCTCGTTCAACTTGGCCTCGTTTGAAAGAGCAAGTTGTCCAATCAACTGCTTTTTGGCATAATAGAGCTGCATGGTTCCCAGACGTTGTTGACGCAGGCGGTCAGTTTCGCAACGCACAAGTTCTATGCATTGGTCTCGGTTCTGAGGCGCACAACCAAAATAGACCGCAAAGAGTCCCGTGTCAGAAAAGGAAGTGTAGTTAGCCTCAATGGTATAGGCGAGCCCATACTTTTCCCGAACACTCATATTAAGGCGCGTGTTTTGCCCCTGACCCCCCAACAGGTTCGTCATCATCAGGAAAGGCACACGCTTGTCGTCCGTTATGGCATAGGCAGGCATCCCCATCATCACGTTGGTCTGGGCTGTGTGCTTGTGCACATGCAAAGTCTGTGGACAATAGTTCGTGAAAGGCGTCCGCACTTTTTGGGTCTGTTCGAGATCAAGGTCTCCAAAATAGC
>CALFIV010000121.1 GCA_937877295.1 uncultured Clostridia bacterium | reverse complement strand
GAAATGAGCAAGGTCACCGAAGCCGAGATCGACGCGCTCGTTGCGGAGTACGAAGCGCGCTACGACGTCGCCACCGACAATCTTGCCGCGATCCGCTATCAGGCAAAGGAAGAGATTGCGATGAAGAAGATGCTCGACCGCGAGGGCTGCAAGGCATTCACCAATACGTTCCAAGACCTTTACGGCATGGAACAGCTTCCTGGACTTGCTTCGCAGCACCTGATGGCGCAGGGCTACGGCTACGGCGGCGAGGGCGATTGGAAGGTCAGCGCCATGACCGCGATTTTGAAGGCAATGGGCAGCAGCGGCAACGGCGCGTCCGCGTTTATGGAGGATTATACCTATCACTTGGTCGAGGGGCAGGAGTATTCTCTCGGCGCGCATATGCTCGAGGTCTGCCCGAGCTTGGCGGCGGACAAACCGCGTATCGAGACGCATCACCTCGGCATCGGCATGAACGAAAAGGATCCGGCGCGTCTTGTGTTCGAGGGCAAGGCGGGTAAAGGCGTTGTGGCAAGCTTGATCGATATGGGCGGCAGGCTGCGGCTCATCGTACAGGATATCGAGGCGGTGAAGCCGATCATGACCATGCCGAATCTTCCCGTAGCGCGCGTCATGTGGCGGGCAATGCCCGATCTCACCACCGGCGTGGAGTGCTGGATCACGGCGGGCGGCGCGCATCATACCGTTCTTTCGTATGACGTCACGCCGGACATGCTGCGCGACTGGGCGCGGATGATGGACATCGAGTTTGTGCACATCAGTAAGGACACCACACCCGAAGCGCTCGAAAACGAACTACTCATTAAGGATCTTGTATGGAAGCTCAAATGAATCTTGAAGCCTGTTCGCTCGGCATCGAGCTCGGTTCGACCCGCATCAAGGCGGTGTTGATCGATGAACATCATATCCCCGTGGCAAGCGGCGATCACTCTTGGGAAAACCGGCTCATAAACGGCATCTGGACATACACGATGGAGGATATCCATTCGGGCTTGCAGGACTGCTTTGCAAACCTGATGCGTGATGTGCGCGAAAAGCTCGGCTGTGAGCTGACGAGTGTCGGCGCGATCGGCGTCTCCGCCATGATGCACGGCTATCTGCCGTTTGACAAAAACGGGAAGCAGCTTTGCGAATTTCGCACGTGGCGCAACACAATCACCGGCGAGGCGGCAAGTGAGCTTTCTTCGCTTTTCGGCTTCAACATTCCGCAGAGGTGGAGCATTGCGCATCTCTATCAGGCGATCCTAAACGGCGAAAGCCATGTGAAGGACATTGCGCATCTCACCACGCTTGCGGGCTACATTCATTGGCGGCTCACGGGCGAGCACGTCATGGGCGTCGGCGAAGCGAGCGGCATGTTTCCGATCGACAGCGCAACGTGCGATTATGACGAAACGATGGTGCAAAAGTTTCGCGCACTGACGAATATCGATCTTCGCGCGATTCTGCCGAAAGTTCTCAAAGCAGGCGAGAATGCAGGGATTTTGACCGAGGACGGCGCAAGGTTTCTCGATCCGACCGGAACGTTACAGGCGGGCATCCCGCTTGCGCCGTGCGAGGGAGATGCGGGAACCGGCATGGCGGCGACAAACTCCGTCAAAGTACGCACCGGAAATGTTTCCGCAGGCACGTCCGATTTTGCGATGATCGTGACCGATAAGCCCTTGGGGCAGCATCGGGAGATCGACATGGTGACGACGCCCGCGGGGCTGCCGGTTGCGATGGTGCATTGCAACAACTGCACCTCGGATATCAACGCATGGGTCAATCTGTTCTCGGAGTTTGCGGACGCGATCGGACAGCCGATGGACAAGGGCGAGCTTTACACGCTGCTGTTTCAAAAGGCACTCATGGGCGACCCCGATTGCGGCGGACTGCTTTCGTTTAATTACTTTTCCGGTGAAGGCGTGACCGATCTCGACGAGGGACGACCGGTGTTTGCGCGGATGCAGAACTGCAGATTTTCGCTTTCGAACTTTATGCGTACGCATCTTCTTTCCGCGCTTGCGACGCTCAAGATCGGACTGGATATTCTGACAAAGACCGAGGGCGTGACGATCGATAAGCTTTACGGGCACGGCGGCTTTTTCAAAACGCCGGGGGTCGGACAGAGGCTGCTTTCCGCTGCGGTCGGCGCGCCGGTGTCGGTTATGGAAACCGCGGGCGAGGGCGGGCCGTACGGCATGGCGCTGCTTGCGGCGTTCATGAAAAACCGCGAGGACGGCGAAACGCTGGAATCCTATCTTGACAGCAAGGTCTTCAAAAACGCGAAATCGTCCACCATACAGGCGAACGAAACGGACATTGCGGGATTTTCGGTCTTTCTCAATCGCTACCAAAAAGCCCTGCCGATGGAGAAATGCGCAACGGAGGTATTATAATGCTGGAATCGTTGAAACAACAGGTATTGGAAGCCAATCTGCTTCTTCCGAAATACAATCTTGTCACATTCACTTGGGGCAACGTTTCCGCGATCGACCGCGAGACGGGGCTTGTCGTGATCAAGCCGTCCGGCGTGCCGTACGAGGGCATGACCGCGGACGATATGGTGGTCGTCGATCTTTCTGGCAAGGTCGTCGAGGGCAAGTGGCGTCCGTCGAGCGACACGCCCACGCACGTAGAGCTGTATAAGGCGTTCCCCTCGATCGGCGGCGTCTGCCACACGCATTCGAGCTTCGCAACGAGCTGGGCGCAGGCAAGGCGCGATATTCCTTGCTACGGCACGACCCACGCGGATCATTTCTACGGCGACGTCCCGTGTCTTCGCTGTCTCACAAAGGACGAGATCGATGAAGCCTACGAGCGCAACACCGGAACGATGATCGTCTCGGAGTTTGTGCGCCTGAATCTTGATCCGGTCGCTATGCCTGCTGTATTATTAAAGAACCACGGTCCGTTCACATGGGGCAAGGACGCGGTCGCGGCGGTACACCACGCGGTCGTGCTCGAGGAATGTGCGAAAATGGCGTATCGTACCGAGCAGATCAATCCGAATGTCAAGCCCGCGCCGCAGGAGCTACAGGAGAAGCATTATCTTCGCAAGCACGGCAAGAGCGCCTATTACGGGCAGAATTGACCGGTTCATATCGAATCACGGGAGGACACTATGGAACAGAATTATGAAAAACAACACGCTGAACTGGTGCGTAAGCTCGCCGCCGAATGCACGGTGCTGCTGAAAAAGGACGGGCGGTTTCCGCTCGAAAAGCCCTGCAAACTCGCGCTGTACGGCAACGGCGCGCGCCGCACGGTCAAGGGCGGCACGGGTTCGGGTGAGGTCAACTCCCGTTATTTTGTGACCGTCGAGCAAGGTCTTGAGAATGCCGGATTTACAATTGCGTCCAAGGACTGGCTCGACGCATACGATAACGTCGTGGCGGAGGCGCACAAGGTGTTCATTCAGGAGATTCGCGAGCGCGCCAAGAAAAAACGCGTGTTTGCGGCCATGGAGGGCATGGGCGCAATTATGCCGGAGCCGGAATACAATCTTCCGATCAAGGTTGAAGGCGACACGGCGATCTATGTGCTGGCGCGCATCTCGGGCGAGGGCGCGGATCGGAAGTTTGAAAAGGGCGATATCCTTTTGAGCGACAGCGAGCGGCGCGACATCCTGCGTCTCAACGATGCGTATGAAAAATTCATGCTCGTGCTGAACGTCGGCGGCCCGGTCGATCTCACACCGGTACGGAACGTGAAGAATATTTTGGTGCTGTCGCAGCTCGGCGCGGAAACCGGAAACACGCTCGCCGATCTGATCCTCGGCAAGAGCTATCCGTCCGGCAAGCTCAGCACGACGTGGGCGGCGGAAGCGGATTATCCGAGACTCGGCACGTTCGGCGAAACGAACGATACGCGCTATCGTGAAGGCTTCTATGTCGGCTACCGGTACTTCGATGCGGCAGGCAAAACGCCGCTGTACCCGTTCGGCTTCGGGTTAGGCTACACTGACTTTGCGCTGCACGTGGACGGCGCAACGGAACACGAAATCACGGTGACCGTGGAAAACGTCGGCAAGCACCCCGGCAAGGAGGTCGTCGAGCTGTATATCGCGCCGCCGCAGCAGGGGATGGATAAGCCGCTGCGCGGACTGGTCGCCTTTGCAAAAACCGAAGAGCTCAAGCCCGGCGCATCCGAAACGCTGACGGTCCCGTATACACTCTCGGAGATCGCGTCTTATGACGAAACAAAAGCGGCGCTGATCCTCGAACCCGGCGTCTACACAGTGCTTGTAAATGACACGCCCGCCGTATCGCTGCGGCTCTCAAAAGAGGTCGTGCTGCGGCAGGTCAGAAACGCGCTCGGCAATCCCGGCTTTACGGATTGGAAGCCGGAAACGAAGCCGGAGATCCCCGCGTGTGCAACCGTCATCGACCTCGATCCCGCTTCGTTTGTCACCGAAACCGTGAACTATGATGCGGACGAGCCGATCGACCCGGAGATCGCGGCGCTCGACGACGATTCTTTGCTGAAACTGAACATCGGCGCGTTTAAAGCGGGCGGCATTGCGGCAAGCATGATCGGCAATGCGTCCCAGAGCGTTGCGGGCGCGGCGGGCGAAACGGCGCACATTAAGAATTTTCCGGTGCTTGTTATGGCGGACGGACCTGCGGGGCTTCGCATCAACCGCGATTATTATCGGGATGAAAAGGGCGTGCACGCGATCGGTGAGACGATGCCGGAAACGGTCGTTGAGCTCCTGTCCCCGCTCCAACAGAAGGTCTTAAAGCTGCTCTCCGGCAAGCCGAAGATCAATGGCGTGGTGCAGCATCAGTACTGCACCGCGATCCCGATCGGCACGGCGATCGCGCAGAGCCGCAATATGGTGCTCGCGGAAGCGTTCGGCGATCTCGTGGGCGATGAAATGGAGCGATTCCATGTGCAGCTGTGGCTTGCGCCTGCGCTGAACATCCATCGCGACATTCGCTGCGGACGCAACTTTGAGTATTATTCCGAGGACCCGCTGCTGTCCGGCAAGTGCGCGGCGGCGATCACCAAAGGTGTACAGAAGCATCCGGGCTGCGGCACGACCGTCAAGCATTTCTGTGTGAACAACCAGGAGTACAACCGTTCGTATAACAACAGTCAGGTCAGTGAACGTGCCATGCGCGAGATCTATTTGAAAGGCTTTGAGATCTGCGTCAAGGAATCGCAGCCGCATGCGCTGATGACGTCCTACAATCTTCTGAATGGCACGCATACCGCCGAGCGGCGCGATCTCGTCACCGATGTACTGCGCTGCGAGTTCGGCTATCACGGAATCGTGATGTCCGACTGGGTCGTTGCGGGCATTGTGATGGATCGCGCAAGCACGCATCGAAACAGCATTCCCGCGCTCGTCGCGGCGTCGGGCAACGATCTGTTCATGCCGGGCAGCGGTCGCGATTTCAAAAATATGAAAAAAGCCCTGAAAGCGGGAACGCTGTCAAGACAGCAGCTGCAGCAAAACGCGACTCGCGTCCTTCGTATGGCGCGCCTTTTGAAACGGTCTTGAAAGAGTTTTATCTTGCAAATTGACAGCGGCGCGTCAAGCGGATGGCACATCGTCGGTCGGACGGAGCACGGCGTCTCCGGCGCGGGCAAGGACCTCGACGAGACCTTATGGAAAATTGACAACACCTTTGACAACACTCTAATCATAAACAAGCGCGGCAAAGTACGCAATCAAATCCGGCACGAAACCGATCCGACCGTGCTTGCAGAAAACAAGGAACAGCGTGCGGCGATCACCGCCGAGATCACGGCTCTCCGAAACCGTGTCAAGTGTGTCAAACGTATCAGTAAGGATGCGCCTCGGCTTCTGAATCTTTTGAGAACGGAGCTGCAGCGTGAATATGAGCGCAAGCACCCGATCAAAGAGCAGCAGCGGCAGCGCACACACAGAAACGAGCCGGAACGGTGATCCCGTTTCGGCTCGCTATAAACCTTATAACCTATGCTATCCTTTTAAGATGCGGGTCCTTTTTTCGGACTTGTGAGCGATACCTTCGTGATTTGTCAGCATCTAATTACGTGCAATCCGCATTAAGCGGACCTCGAGCAGATCCAGCAGAGCGTCGATCTCGAGCTCGCTGTTTTTGGTCGAAGTGATGTATTTGCTGATGGCAGGGACGGAGCGCGCCGCAAGCGTGTTCTGCTCCGTGAGGGTTAACCGATCCGGCGCGCCCATGGAAAGCCAGGTATCAAAGGAGCTGCCGCTGTGCCGGTTGACGATCGTTTCCGTAATGGTGTATTCGCCGTTCGATAAGCCGCGCAGGGCAATGTGAACATCCAGCTGCTGCTCCGGGGAGAAGGGCGTATAGCGATCGGTAAAGGTCATATCGAACCGTTCGCCGCGCGCGTACAGCTGCGAGAAGTGACGGTAGTTATAAAGCAGGAGGATACAGTCCGCGTTTTGCTTCGTCGCGATCCATCCGTCGCCCTTGCCGAGAAGCGTATCGCCGAGTTCCCGAAGCAGCGTAAACGCGTAGTAGCTTGCCTTCGGAATGCCGTTTGCGGTAAACAGCCCGAGCCCGCCGAAATACAGCTGCTCCGGCTGCGGCGCTTCGCCCATCCAGTCCGTCAAGGACCAGTAGCCGAAGCTCGCGAGCCGATCGTAATTTTCTGCGATCCCCTTTACGATATAGCAGGATTTGAAGCAGGTATCGTTCAAAAGATCCTGCTGGCTGGGCGTATTGTTCCACTCGGTCAGATAGATCGGCAGCGCTTCGCACTGTAAGCCTCGGCGCTCGCTTTGCACCTGCAGAATGAACCGACCGAGCCCGTCCGCATTGTCGCGCAGTGCCATCGGCCGCGCAAAGCCAAAGGATTGATTCCCGCTGAGCTCGTCGGCAAACACGGTATCATAATAATGAAAGCACAGCGCATCGGGCAGGCAGTCATTGCTTCGACACCATTTCAAAAACGGGATATACCAGTTCTCGTAATTCTCCTCCAAAACATAAAAGGTCGGCGGCATGGCAAGGATGATCGACGGATCGCGCCGCTTTACCGTCGTATAGGTCGCTTTCCAGAAGCGGTAGAACGCCTCGCTGCTCGAAAAACCGTACATGTTTTCCGGCGTGTCCGGCTGGTGCCAGAGGGAGAAGCGCCACGTCCGGATCTCGTCGATCCCGTACCGACGGATGATGTGGGCGAAAAACGCGTCGGTCAGCGCACACCATTTTTCGAGGGACGCGGGTTCGCCGACCGCATATCCGAAGATCTGTTTTTTCGATCGCGCCATCGCCTCCGGCATGAAGCCGAGCTGAATCATCGGCTTCAGGGAAATCGAACGCAGAAAGTCAAGAACCTTGTCGATATACGCAAAGCTGAACGCCGGCTTCCCGACGGCGTCTTCCGTGTATACGTGCATATCGTCGGAGAAGATCCCGTTGAATTTCACATAAGAAAATCCGATCTCCTGCTGCATACGGCAAAGCATCTTCTGTATTTCGGCTGACAGGACGGCGAAATACAGAAGATGCTTTGCCGTATGCAGC
>CALFIV010000120.1 GCA_937877295.1 uncultured Clostridia bacterium | reverse complement strand
TATAAAAATTAACAACGGCTGTACCATCATCTTCTGGCAAATCAGGAATAAAATCAACAAACATAGATTTAGCTTCTTGTTTTGTCAATTGAACATTGTCACAAATCTCTATTCCTTCAATTCCAAGTTCACTAAGCGACGCACTAAGCAAATCAACAGCTTCAGTAGTAGTTTTTATTGAATATTTATTCCACTTCATTACCATTTCTCCAATCTTTTAACAAACATAAGCACAAGCCCCAATAAAATCTATTAAGTAATAAATAGAATCAGGGCTTGTGTCAACTAAAAAGCTATCTAATTTTAACCTAAACCACTATTTATATCAAGCAATTTTAGGCATCCTTTAAAAAGGCTTCGTAGCACTTAAATGCTTCCCATAAATCAGCCTTTGAAATAATTTCATAAGGAGCATGCATATTTAATACAGCAATACCACTATCAATAACATTCATATCTAGATTTGCAAGAATATAAGCGATTGTTCCACCGCCGCCTGCATCAACTTTGCCGAGTTCTGCAGTCTGATAGCGAACCTTGTTGTCCTCCATCCACTTGCGAAGCTTTGCCATGTATTCTGCATTTGCATCGTTCGATCCGCTCTTGCCTCGTGCGCCGGTATACTTATTGAAGCAGACGCCCTGTCCGAGGAACGCGCTGTTTTTCTTTTCGAATACGCCCGCAAAATTCGGATCGTAGCCTGCGCTGACGTCGCAGGACAGCATATGCGCATTCGTCAATGCGCGACGAAGCTTCAACTCAGAATACTCGCCGGTGAGATTCATCACTTCGGCAACCGCATTTTCAAAGTATTTTGCATGCATGCCGGTTGCACCGACTGAACCGATTTCTTCCTTGTCCGCAAGGATGCAGCAGCAGGTCGAATCAGGCGTTTTCTTAACGTCAAGCATTGCCTTGATTTGTGCAAACGCACATACGCGATCGTCATGACCGTAACCGAGAATCATGCTGCGGTCAAGACCGAGCTCGCGCGCTTTGCCCGCCGGAACAACCTCGATTTCGGCGGATAAAAAGTCGTCCTCTTCGATGTCGTATTTATCCTTCAGAATTTTCAGCATATTAGCCTTGACAGGCTCTTTCTCTTCATCCTTCAGGGGCATGCCGCCGATGATGACGTTCAGTTCTTCACCTTCGATGACATTCGATGCCTTTTTCTGCATCTGGTCCGCGGAGAGATGAATCAAAAGATCGGAAATGCCGACTACGGGATCGTTTTCATCTTCACCGATCACAATGTTCACGAGCGTTCCGTCCTTCTTTGCAACTACGCCGTGAAGCGCCAGCGGCAAAGTAACCCACTGATATTTCTTGATGCCGCCGTAATAATGCGTATCAAGGTAAGCAAGGCCGGTATCCTCATACAGCGGATTCTGTTTGAGGTCCATGCGCGGCGAATCGATGTGCGCGCCGATTATGTTGAAGCCCTTTTCCATCGGTTGTTTGCCGATAATGAACAGCATGATCGCTTTGCCCATGCAATCAGCATAAACGCGATCTCCGGCTTTCAATGTTTCGCCTGCCGCAATGATATCCTTCAGATTGCGATATCCTGCCGCTTCGGCTCTTTCAATCGCGCCAATGACACATTCCCGTTCTGTCTTACCGGCATCCAGAAAAGCGCGGTATTCCTTAGAAACCGTTTCCAGCTTTCTGAGATCGGTCTTCGTGTACGTGTTCCATGCAACAGTACGTTCCATAAATGCCTCCCAAATTTCATTCTGCTATATTGTATCATGAATTAAAACGCGATTCTACCGTTTTTCGAAAGAAAAATAATATATATCGCAATCATAAGTTTACCTTAACGGTATATAGATTCAATCGATTTCCTTTGTTTTAATATAGCAACATCATCTTCTATCGAATTTTGGTGTTTTAATGGTAGCAGTACCAGAACTTGTTCATACCGCCTGCAAAGCACAATCTCCAAAAAACAAAAATCTGCATTTACCTTAATCGTTATAATCGGCACACATGGGCGCTACGAAAGAAGCGTCCCTTTTTCACTCCATCGAAAGCAGTATTTTATCACGATCTGAAATGCTTTTGGATGTCAACAAGGTTTCAAAAAGGTGTCAAACCCGAAAATGAGCATAGATGCACAAAACCCAAAAATGAAAAAAGCCCGATATTCTCGGACTTTTTCGGTGGTCTGGGTGGAGAGATTTGAACTCTCGGCCTCTTGAACCCCATTCAAGCACGCTACCAAACTGCGCTACACCCAGAAATCAGGACCGAATGTTATAATAGCATTCGGCCTTTGATTTGTCAAGTATAATTATTGTTAACCTTCCGGGACTGCTTCCGTTGTCTCGCTAGCTTCCGGCGTTGAATCGGTAACGACGATATCATCAAGACCCGAAATATCCGGCGTCGCGACAGGTTCGGCGGTCGGTGCTTCCGTTACACCTCGGAATTCATCGATCGTCTCCTGTGTGTCTTGTACTGCGCCGTTCAAGTGTGTTTGCATGTTGTCAATCCAAGTCGACAGCGGCCCTCTGATATAGCCTTGTCCGTTCAAAAAATATAATACAAGGACTGCAAGTACTGCAATCACGACAACAGTGCCGATAAACCGTAACACATGTTTCATATGCAACTCCTTTTCTATACAGTATGTGTCGAATGCTGTTTTTCTTTCAGCGTATCACTAAGCGCTCCGTATTTGCTATCGCCGTTTCGATCATCGGCTCAAAGTCAACCATCGCTTCGCTTTCTCTGAGTTTATCCACCTTCGGCTTTGTAACCGGGTGTTTCGGGACGAATACCGTGCAGCAATCCTCATACGGTAGAATTGAAGTTTCAAATGTCCCGATTTTTTGCGCCTTCTCAATAATTTCTTCTTTATCAAAGCCGATCAGCGGTCTGAAAACCGGCATGGAAACCGCATCATCCGTTACGCAAAGGGATTCGATGGTTTGGCTCGCTACCTGCCCAATCGATTCTCCGGTAATCAATGCAAGCGCGCCTTTCTCTTTTGCGATACGCTCCGCGATCTTCATCATCAGTCGACGCATCAGAACGGTCGTCTCCGTCGATGGACATTTTTCATAGATCGTCAGTTGAATATCCGTGAACGGAACAAGATACAGATTGATTACACCTGCATAACGAGATACGAGTCTTGTCAGTTCCACGACTTTATCACGTGCCCGTTCGCTTGTGTACGGGTAGCTGTAAAAATGCACCGCATCCAGCATCACACCGCGTTTTGCGATCATGTAGCCCGCTACCGGGCTGTCGATTCCTCCGGAAATCAAAAGCATCGCTTTGCCGTTTGAACCGACCGGCATTCCTCCTGCGCCGAGGATCTCGTTTGTGTAGACAAATGCGTTCTGCTGCCGTATTTCAACCGTTACGGACAGTTCCGGATGATGCACATCCACCGAAAGATTCGGATACGCTTCCAGGAGTTCATGCCCGAGTTCGCGGCAAAGCTGCTCGGACGTCATCGGAAAGCGCTTGTCCGAACGGCGCGCGAAGCATTTGAATGTCAGCTTTTCGCTTTGTTTCGCAAGATCTTTTGTCTCTGCAATCGCAGCTTTTTTTATAGCTTCCCATTCCTTTTCCACACAGCAGGCGGCGCTGATCGAATGGATGCCGAATACACGGACCAGCTTGTCCATACAGTCCGTAAGCTGCTCTTCTGCGATTCCGTAAACAAAAATCCTGCCTTGCTCACGCTCGACATTTGCTTTGATCGGATCAAGCGCTTGCTTGATGCGATCCACGAGAAGGCGTTCGAAAAACGGCCTATTCAATCCTTTAAGATGTATCTCCGCATAGCGAACCAAAATAACTCTTTCCATGATTATCTCCTTTTGTACTTTCGAAGCATTCGGACTTGGTCGGCGATTATATTCGCAGCTTCATCCGCTTCCGCCACGGTGTTGAACGGACTGAAGCTGAAACGAATCGCGCTTTCCTGCCGAGCGCCGGTTATGCCGATCGCGTTCAGCACTCTGTTCTTCCCCTGCTTTTTGGCAGCACATGCCGATCCGTTGGAAACAAGTATGCCGAATCGTTCGAGCGCATGTAACAGAACTTCACCGCGTACACCGAGGAACGATAAATTCAAAATATGCGGCGCGCCTTGTGGAACAGCCGGTCCATTCAGCAAAACGTCATTGATTGTACTGAGATTATCATACAACCGATTCTTGACTTCGAACATCCGGTTGTGCCATTGATTGATATTTGCCTGATAGTACCGCAAAGCCGTATCGAAGCCGAGAATGCCCGGAACATTAGTTGTCCCGCTTCTCAAATTGCGTTCCTGTCCTCCGCCGATTTGTCCGCCTGCGAATCGAATCCCATTCCTGACATATAAAAGCCCAACGCCTTTTGGAGCATGGAGTTTATGCGCAGAAACAGAATAGAGATCGACCGGCGGCCGCTTTGACGGAACTTTCATAAACGCTTGCACGCCGTCTGCATGCAGAACGGCATTTGGTGAAAGCGCACGAACCTTTCTGGCAATCGCATCCAGATCGTTGATGCTCCCGAGTTCGTTATTGACATGCATGACGCTGACAAAACCGGTATCGGCATGCAGAACCTCGGAAAGACGATCTACATCAATGCAGCCATCCGCATTGAGCGGCGCATAATCCACCTGCATTCCGTATTCCTTCGCTGCCATTCGAATTGTTTCATAAACAGAAGGATGCTCCGTTTCACTTGTCACGATGTGTCGGCGTTCGCGCATTGCACGAATTGTGCCGTAAACCGCCATATTGTTCGACTCCGTACCGCCGGATGTATAAAGAATTTCATCCGGAGCGCAGCCGATCAGCGACGACGCAAAAGCGCGCGCTTCATTGACCTGCTTTTCCACAGCATACGCCGCGCTGTATGCGGCTGCAGGATTATAAAAGTCCTGTGTCATAAAAGCAAATGCGCGTTCTGCTGCTTCCTGAATTGTACATGTGGTTGCGCTGTTGTCGAAATAAATCATCTTTTGTTTCCGTCCGCTTGATATTCTATTCTATACTATTCCTGATTCCGGAAATCTGTAACCATTTATATCACAAGAATGAAAAAAAAGCACATAAATTAAAAAATGTTTACACATTCGTCACGACTCTGTGAAATTTTATGTTATAATGATAATCAGAAAATTGGATCATAATAGGAGGTAACTCTATGATTTGTAAAGAGTGCGGAGCATACAATCCCGATCATGCGACGTACTGCAAGGTCTGTGCAGCGAACCTGAAGGGCGAACCGGACACGGAAACGGTCGAAACGCCTGTTGAAGATGCGCAGCCGACCAAGCGGTTCAGCCGTCCGTCGTGGGTTGTCCCCGAACAGGTGAAGAAAGCTGAAGTACCCGCAGATGCACCCGAAGAACCGATCGATGACGATGATGAATTCGTAGACGAGATTCCGGAAGAACCGGTCAAAAAGCCGGCTCAGAAAGAACGCGCGGTAAAATCGGAAGAGCCCACAAATGATGAGCTCGATGATGACGATCCGGATTCCTATGAAAAGCAGTCCGAACGTCCGATCTGGACGCCGACGCGTACGGGCAAGCGCACCCAACCGGTTCGTGTTGATGACGACGACGATGACGACGAAGAAGAAAATACAAAGTCTGAATCGGAAGATGAGACTATTTATAATGATGAAGAAGCGCTCGATCACGACGAAGACTCCTTCGAATATGAACCGACGCCTCCGAAGCGTAAGAGCGCCAAGAAAAAGAGCAATACGCTGTTTACAGTTCTGCTGATCGCAATCATCGTTGTGATTGTGGCGATTCTTGTTGCCGGCGGTCTTTACTTCCTCAGCAAGAGCGGCGTTTTGAAGTGCGGCAGCGACAACGGATCTTCGATGATGAGCTGTGCCGGTGCAAAGCAGACAAATACGGATAACACCGATCTGCCTATTGCAGATGCGTCGACCACCCCTTCCAATCCTACGGAAGAAAAACCGGACGAAAAGACAGCTACGATCAGTCGTTATGTCGATGACACGACCGGTTTGAATATGGTTGACATTACGGTGATGATTCCTCCGCATGCAACAATCACATTCGAATGTCCGGATCAATCCGATGTTGTAAGGACAAACGATAAAGATGTTTCGAAGCCTTATAAGCTGAAATTTGAAGAAGCAGTATTTTATCCCGGCGTCCCGCTCGATACGCCTACGCAGACGCTGCAGCCGAAAATCACCATTACCAATGAGGACGGCTCTTCCTATCAGGTTGCATGTCCTTCTTTCGACGTGACCTTCCCGCAGCTTGAGATCACGCTGAACTCCCCTGTTGCCCGAGAAGACGGTACATTTATGGCAGCCGAAGGCAACATTGTGCGGATCGAAGGCAAGATTAACGATGATAATGCGTACAATCTCCTCGGTATGACGGTCAACGGCAAGGAGACGACCGTTTATACAGACGGTATCTTCATGCTGGATTATACCATGAGCGGTTCCGAATCGGAAACCATCGAGTTTGTTGCTACAAAGAAGAACTGTGTTACTGCTACCAAAACAATCACGGTTGACCCCTATGTCTTCATTCCTGATCCGATGGTGCTTGACGTCAACGGTGACATTTCGTCTCTGAAGGCTGACAAATCCGGCAAAATCACTGTAACCGGCACAACGCTTCCCGGTGCAGAGCTGAGCGCGACCAGCGATGATACAACGCGTGTATTCTGCGGTACTGTCAATGTTGAGCCGGACGGCAAGTTCTCGTTCATGGTTTCCATGGATGCATCCTTCTACGGCATTTCCACCATTACCTTGACCGGAACTAAGGAAGGAGCAGAAGACGGTTCGACTACTTTCGTCGTATCAAGAAGCTATGCCGATAAGGACGCGTTCGTCAAGGCATATTCCAAGACAAAGACCTATAAGCAGGTAAACTACGACATCACCATGACAGAGCTGCTCTCCAACCTCGGTACATATGCAAGCAGCTCTTATGGCTACCGTATCCTTGGTACGTTCAATGAGATCACAAGCGACGGTTATGTCAAGATCACACTTGACCAGACCAAGGAAGTCGTTTACGTTCTTAATATGAGTTCTAAGTGGAATCCTACAGTGAGCGGCACAAGATACAACGTCTGGTGCAACTTTGTCGGTACATATCAGGATACCGGCTGCGGCGAATTCGTTGGTTGGTTCGGAAAGAACAAATAATGCGTATCTGGGCCAAAACAATCAAACATCAAAAAATACAATCGGAAGTCGTGCGGGAGTTTTCTCTCGCACGACCCTCTGATATTGAGGGATGGACTCCCGTTTTGCATGAGCTCTGCCAAGCACTCGATCTTTCGCGTCCTGTCGTTCTTCAAAAGCATCTGAACGAGCTCGAACGATTCAACCATACGCAGTTTAAGCAAAGCGACTTTATGGAAGCGATCTCCTTTGATCGATTTGAAATTGAAATCCTAATCGAAAAAAAGAAGCATGAAAATGATTCTTTACGCTCATACTAACAGCGTGAAAGGAGTGATTTCATGAATATCGTTGCTTTGATCCTTATGATCGTCGGCGCATTGAACTGGTTGCTGATCGGCATTTTCAATTTCAACCTCGTCACATGGATCTTCGGAGCTTCCTCCGTTGTTTCCATTATCCTCTATGTCCTTGTAGGGCTCGGTGGAATTTGGGGGATTGTAATGCTGTTCCAACGGAACGTACGCAAAACCGAATTGATGCATGACGCCGAATAATCGCGAAGCAAAAGAAGCCTCAAGGCTTCTTTTTTCCGGAAATACTGGCTTTTTTTGTAAAACCTCTGTATAATCAATTTGAAATGGAGGAACGTATCTATGGATTGGATGAAAGAAACGGCACGACAGCTTCCGAAAGGCGCTTTTCTGATGGTTGACGGCAATCCGATGACGATCGGATGGGGACAGTTCGGTGTCCTTTGGGGGAAACAGACATTTTCGGTTTATGTACGAAAGAGCCGCTATACGCATACGCTATTAGAAGGCGCAAAAACGTTCACTGTCAGCGTACCTGCGTACGGTTCAATGACACATGAACTCGCGTTTTGCGGATCAAAATCAGGGCGTGACGTCAATAAAATCGAAACGCTTCACGCAGCTTTGTATCCAAATCGGTACGGTGCACAGGAAGGTTTTTCCGGTTGCCGTTTTCATATCGAATGCAGAATTCTGCTGCGTGCAGATCTTGATGAACATCAATTGGAAGATCCTGCATTGCTGTCCCGTTATTATGGGTGCGGTGATCCGCACACCATGTATGTAGGCGAAATTCTCGGTGTAAGTGAGCAAAATGTATGAAACGCTTTATCGTTCTACTGATCATTTTATGCCTGTCGGTCGCGTGCATTGCAACGCGCGAGAATCGGTATACGTCAAATGTATTTGACGCCGATTTACCGGAGCATTTCACGCGGGTTGCGAACACCGATATTGTTTGCTTTGCTCCGTACGGCAATCCGCTTCATTCGAGTTCGATCACGTATTATGAAACCGAATTAAACTGGTATTTCGATTCCTTTACGTCTTCCGAATATGAGAATGCTTTGCGCGAATTATGCGGATTTGAAACGCTTACATTCGTTGATTTGCAGACATGCCGTGTGGACAGTTATGATGCGCGCAGGATCTCCTGCAGCGTTGAGATTGATCAAGGTATCCATAGTCTGATCATTTATGCGATCCAAGGGCAAAAGACGTATTTCTTTACGTTATTGAATCGCGATTCCGATTCTTATATCGATGCTTTTGACGAAATGATGAAAACCATTGATTTAAAGGAAACGCAGTTATGAAGAGCGTTTTGATCACCGGCGCTTCCGGCGGCATCGGATCTGCAATCGCCGTCAGATTTGCAAATGCCGGATATAAGGTTGTATTGCAATATCATTCCAATGTACAGGGCGCATTGGATGCGGTCTCAAAGTTTCCGCCGGATACGACGTATCTGTGCGTTCCATGCAATCTGTGCGACCGTGATGCGATCAGTGAGATGGCGCAAACGGTACATCAGCGAATCGGAGCAATCTCAGTATTGGTGAATTGTGCCGGCGTCTCGCTGCCGCAAATGCTGTTTTCTGACACATCGGACGACGACTATCAAAAGGTCTTAGAAACCAATCTGCACAGCATGTTGCGTATCACAAAAGCTTTTCTGGAAGATCTTCGCAAACAGCGCGGTTCAATTGTCAATATTTCCTCCATCTGGGGGATCGGCGGCGGATCTTGCGAAGTTTTGTACGCAACGTCAAAAGCTGCCGTCATCGGGTTTACCAGGTCGCTTTCCAAAGAGCTTGCTCCGTCCGGCGTAACGGTGAATTGCGTTGCGCCCGGTCTGATCGACACCGCGATGAACGCCCATCTGAGCAAAGAAACAATCGAGACATTTCGTTCGGATACACCGCTGAACCGGCTTGGTACGCCGGAAGATATTGCAGATGCTGTTTTCTATCTTTCCAGCGCTTCCTTTGTTTCCGGACAGACGCTTTGTGTGGACGGCGGTTATCTCAATTAAAACTTAAAAGCGACCGGAGATATTCTCCGGTCGCTTTATCTGGTTTTATTCCGCAATCAGGCACGCTCCGATGATGCCTGCATCATTACCTGCCGTTGCAACGACTATATCAGGACAGGTCTCAAAGAAGCATTTTCGTTTTACATCTTCGCGGAGAGGATTGAGCAAAAAGCTGCCCGCACCGCATACACCGCCGCCGATCGCGATCCTTTCCGGATCGAGAAGATTTACAATGGAGGCGAGATAGCTGCCGAGATCGTCGATGTATGTTTCAAACAAAGCGACGGCGTCGGCATTTCCTTGTTTCGCCGCATCTATCACCGATTTTGCATCGTTGCAGTCGAATGCATGCCCGTCCTTTCCGAGACGTGTTGCTGCGCAGTATGCTTCTGCACAGCCGTTCACGCCGCATGTACATGCCCTGCCTCCGTTGTGAAGCACGACATGTCCCGGTTCTGTGCCGTTTCCGCGCCCGCCGCGAAACAACTCACCGTTCATAATCAATCCGCCGCCAATGCCTGTACCGGTTGTGATCAGCGCCGCCGTTTGCGTACCGGAAAGCGAACCGACGCGATGCTCGGCGAGCGCAGCCGCATCCGCATCATTGATCAAATCGACACGTTTGTGCAAAGCATCTGAAAGCAATGCCGAAAGAGGTGTATGATGAAAGTCAAGATTGTGTGCATCAATGACGAGCCCCTGTCTGATATCCACGCTTCCCGGTACGGCAGCACCGACGCCCGATACATCCGACTCGTTCAGCCCTGTGATATCGAGCAGTTCAAGATATAACTGATGGCATGTATCAATGACCGCTGCAGTTCCCTGTCCGCGCGGGAAGCGCAGAGACTTCTTTACAATCAAACGATTCTGCGAGTCAAGAACGCCTGCCGCGATGTTTGTTCCGCCGATATCATATCCGATGCGAACCATTACGCTTCCTCCGCCTTTTCGACTGCCCGTGCAAGCTGATCCGCACAGGAGGTAAAACTGCTTCCGCAGGTATTGCCCTTCAGCGTTTGAACAAGCTGTTCACGATCCATGCCTTCTACAAGCTTTCCGATCGCTTTCAGATTACCGTTGCATCCGCCTGTGAAAACGACGTTGTATACTTTTCCGTCGATCAAATCAAAATCAATCTTTGTGGAGCAGACATTGCTGGTTCTACTGGTTACGTGCATAAGGGCTCCCCTTTCTCTTTTTCAAAATCAGCCTGGAAATCGGCTGTTCAATTCCATATGTGATCAGGACCGCAACGAGAAATGCCGTGATCAGAGCGATGATTGTCAGCGCCCACTGTGTATTCGCGCCTTTCTCTGCGATATCTGAACCGCTCTTTGCGCCAAAGCTCATACGCAAGCGCACCATCAGCCATTGATGCCACAAATACAGATTATATGTGACTGCAGCCACGGACGCTGCAATGCGATTATCAAGGATCTTCCGAAAAGGCTTAGGCGCGATCGCAAACCCTAATACCATTCCCGTAAAGGCAAACGAGAGCACCGCGCGATATTTCATTTGCCATACCTGCTGTTCCTTCCACGCGCTTGCACACATTGAGAAGAGCAAATAAACGGCAATACAGGAAGCGACTGCAAGCAAACTGCCGAAAACCGAAGGTATCGCTTTATGCTTCACGCGTGCGGCATACAAAACATAGAGGTGCGCCGCCATCATGCCGTTTGCGAAGACCGGTAAAAAAGTGAAAAAGCGATTGACCATAACGCGCGGTTCGGCAATTCGAAGCGCAATGCCGAACGTGAATGCGAGTCCCAGCAGCATCATGACTGCATAAACGAGCAGCGGCAGCTTCTGAAACGCGCGTGCCAGCCACGGAAAAATCAAATAGAACCCCACTTCGATGCATACCGTCCAGACGACAGCTGTGACTCCTGCAAATAAGTAGGTATCATTGAAAAACATCTCGGTGAACGTCAGGTGCGTCAAAAGATCCTTCCAAGCGAAAGCAGGTCTGCCTGCATAGTACCCCTCAAACAGTGCAACGAAGAATGTTATCAACACGACCAAAAGATAGCTGGGTACAATTCTCGCAAAGCGCTTTTTAAAGAATTGCTTAATCGAATCGACCGGAGTTCCCAAAAACATCTGGCGCGCATACGGCAGATACAGTACAAAAGCGGACAAAAGGATCATCAAATCGACGCAGAGATACCCGCAGCGGCGCAAGCTGTTCGGATAGATCTGGGCAATCCCAATCCATTTCAAAAACGGCGTCGGATAGGCGGGCATCAGCCACGTTTGTTGCCAGAAATGAAACCAAAGCACAATCAGAACACCGAGCGCACGTAAACCGTCCAGCACGCCTACATGCTGTGTATCCACTGAAAAAACGGATTCCCTATGCGTCTTTTCCATGTCCTGTTCCAATTGTTTTCTTCGCTTTCATATGATCATGTATTTTATCAAATATGCGCTAAAGTTACAAGAGCCTATTTCACCGATTCCGCCGCTGCACGCAGTACGGACGCCGTTTCGGAGTCAATTTCACGCGAAAGCGTTTGCCGATCCTCGTTTGCTTTCGGATGCTCGCTGTCAAACACCGCGTCGAACAAGATCGTACGGTTGGAAATCGGCAAGAGGTCCTTGGCGTCCGTCAGAAGAGCAGCAAACGTTGCAGCGATTAGATATGTTCCGCATTCGGAGGCATGCGCCCCATCCTTCCAGTATAATTCGATTTCCGGATGCTCCACGCGCAGCCGATCAAACAATTCTCCGATCGGCGCAAGCAGCGCGTCATGCTGTTCTGCCAATTTTCGGTATGCCGCTGTGATTTCCGCAATATTTTCCGGTTCATCTTTCTTTGCCCATGTCATATACAGCACCGGCTTTGTGCCGACCGATCTGCATAGAGCAGTAAGCGAAGCAACCTCCGGTTCTGTCTTTTCATATCCCGGAAACGGATGTCCCAACTGCTGGATTACACAATAGTCGTACGCACCGTAGAGCAGCGCAAAGCGAATGGAAAAGTATTCTTTTGTGTGCCAATGCAGCGTACGGCCGGAATACGCAAGCATCGTCACCTCGGCCGCTTCTCCTGTCAACGACTTATACATATCGGAAAACAAACGCGGCATATCGTTAAAATAGGTATGACTGTTTCCGATAAATAAAACTTTCATCATTGCTCTCCTCAAACAAAAAGATCGTAGAGCATCGTCTGCGATCCTTTTTGTAACGTTCGATTCAATCCCACTCAATCGCGCCGATGCTTTCGAGGTACGCTTCGCTGTAGTCCATATAGTCTTCCACAAAGCGCATGCAGTACATTTTCTGCTCCTCAAAGGATTTCTGCATGCCCTCAAACAGATGGTCGAACGCTTTGTCGTCATCATACACAGCGCCGTCATTGACGCCGGTCTGTTCCATGAATTCCTCGTCCAATTCAACGACGCGGTCAAGCATCCGATCGAATACGTCTTCCTTCAGAATCAGAAAATCACCTTGCTGAACGAAGCGTTCCTTAATAAACTTTTTTGCGTTTTCCACACTGTATTCCTGTTCCATATGTTCCTCCGAAATGAATCTTTGGATATTGTAGCACACGCAAGAAAACTTTTCCATATGTTTCACTTAATTTTTTACGGTGTCTACAAACCAGCACGGATTTTCAAAGAACAAAAACGCCGTCTGTCCGTTGATGAGGCACGTATAGCGTACGCCGTTTCCTCCGGCTCTGAGACTTGCGGCACGGCGCTCATCCAGTACCTTTTGAATCTCGAACCGCCTTCCGTCCTTCCAATGTACGACGCGCGGGAGCACATGTCCTACCTCATCTGTATAGGTTTCCACACCCACATATACTTTCATGCCCGGTAACCCACCGGATGCGAAACATGCTCCTCGCACGGATTCATCACACCGATCGTCTGATCGGTCAAGAGTCTGCCGCGCAAAACCGCATGATAGCCGAACCGGTTGCGAATTCCGTCGATCGCCCGTTCCGCGGTTTCGCGCCGTTTCCGGTGTTCCTCCTCTCCAAACAGATTCAACTGCATCGGCCTATTAATCGGCCAAAGCTCCGACGCCGTAACCGTCAAGGAGCGGATCGGCCGCTGCCAATCATAGTTTTGTGTGAACAGTTCCATTGACGTATCGAGAATTTCATCGGTCAGAAACGTCGGCGCGGACAAATGCTTCTGCCGTACAAACGAAAACAGCCCGCAATCCCGTACCGCAAGCGAAATTACATTCGCACGAAATCCATGCTCGCGCAGCCGGCGTGAAACGCTCTCCGAAAGCATCAGCACTGTCAGCCGCACATCATCATTGCTGACCAGATCACGCGGCGCGGTAATGCCGTTTCCGACGCTTTTCACCGGTGTTTTATAGCCATACGGCAATACAGGCGAGCTGTCCATGCCGTTTGCAAATCGATACAGCGTAATGCCGGCCTTTCCGAACTGTGTCTGCAAAAACGTCGGATCGGTTTGTGCAAGATCGCCGATGGTCAAAATGCCGTATTGGTTCAAGCGCCGGTTCGTTGCAGGGCCGACCATCAGCAGCTCGCCGACCGGAAGCCGCCATGCGACCTCGCGAAAATTACCCGGCAGCACCGTGCTGACTGCATCCGGTTTCTTGAGATCACTGCCAAGCTTCGCGAAAACCTTGTTGTCCGCGACGCCGACCGATACCGTAATGCCGATCTCCGCATGCACGCGTTCGCGAATCTCGTTCGCCAGATCGATAGCGTCCTGAAAGTTTCGCGTGCGCCCCGTGACGTCTACCCAATTTTCATCAAGCCCGAACGGCTCTATGAGATCGGAATATTCGTGATACAGTTCCCTGCCGAGCTGCGAAAACCGCACATACTGATCATAGTGCGGCGGAACGCAGACAAGCTTCGGGCATTTCTGCTTTGCCTCCCAGATCGCCTCTCCAGTTTTGACGCCGAACTTCTTTGCAAGCTGATTCTTTGCCAGCACGATGCCGTGCCGCTTTTCGGGATCGCCCGTGACCGCGACCGGAAACGGACGAATCTCCGGATGAAAAAAGCACTCTACCGAAGCAAAAAAACCGTTAAAATCGATGTGCAGAATCCTTCTCCCCACGCCGATCTCCCCGTCCTTTCATTATTCGAACATTTGTTCGTATCTTCATTATATCATGATTTCAGGGGTTGTCAAGCGGGCATTTTTCCCATATAATGAACACATGAAACGAATCCTGATCCTGCTGATATGCCTTGCTGTGTTGCTTGGCTGTGCGTATGATTCGACCGAATCCGAAGGCGCGAAAAAGCTTGAAATCTTCGCATTTTCCGTCGGAAAAGCCGACGCGCTTCTGATTCGGACAAACGATGCCGCTGTTA
>CALFIV010000119.1 GCA_937877295.1 uncultured Clostridia bacterium | reverse complement strand
TCGGTAGCCCAGATGATGTGCTGGGGCTTTTTGCTGCCGTTCTTCGGACGGCTGCGGTCGGTGAGAAGGAGTTCGAGCAAAGAAGTATCCAGGACATGGGAAGATGACTTCTCCATTTCCTGCCACGTGGGGGATGAGAGACCCCCGGATACAATCTGGGTGTCCATTCTGCGCTTTCATCTGTGGCATTTGATTTATTCGTGCAGCTCCGAACGGCACAAAAAAAGCGTGAACTTCATTATTCACACTTCAGAGGCCGTCGGATGCCGCATCAATGAATAAGTCTGTCCACGCCAAGCGCAGACATTTACTGACTTATCCGGATGATGCTTTAGAAATTTCCGACGTTTCTGAAGTACCGAATAAATAGCAAATGCTAATTTCTATGTTACACTATTCCTTGCGGAATAATTGCTCAAATATAGTTATTTTTTATGTAACGAAGTGTAACAAAGTACAGAAATCGACATCAGTGACAAGATGCTGTCACTAAACCTGTCGCAAGAATAAATTAACGCCCCTGTCAAAACAACAGAGACAAATTCCCCATTATGACCATCTCAATCAAACAGGACAACCTCACCGTAGCGGTAGAGTTGGAGGAAGACGGCTTCGAGAAGTATCGCGGCGTAAGCGATATCAAGGGCTGGCTGATGCACAAGGACGCGTAATCCCCAAACGTATGACGGATTCTCCGCGGGCAACTACGGAGAATCCTTCCATCTTTACAGGTTTTCAGGAGGTATTCCATGTACGATATGATCGTAGTCGGCGGCGGACCGGCCGGCATGACGGCGGCGCTCTATGCGCTGAGAAACGGCAAGACGGTGCTCGTGCTGGAAAAGCACGGGTTCGGCGGACAGATCACGCACTCGCCGAAGGTCGAAAACTATCCCGGCACGCTGCAGATGAGCGGCAACGAGTTTGCGGACCGTTTCCTCGAGCAGATCCTTGCGCAGGGCGCGGACGTCGAGCTGGAAAAGGCGATTTCCGTCAAGACGGAGGGCAATCTCCGCATCGTTGAAACAGAAGAGGGCGGCCGCTACGAAGCGCTGACCGTGGTGCTCGCCACCGGCGTCAAGCACCGCATGCTGGGGCTCGAGAGTGAAAATGAACTCGTCGGCGAGGGCATCTCGTTCTGTGCGGTCTGCGACGGCGATTTCTATACCGATCAGACCGTCTGCGTCGCGGGCGGCGGCAATTCGGCTTTGCAGGAAGCGATTCTGCTTGCCGAAAAATGCAGGGAGGTCATCATTTTGCAGGATCTTCCGGCGCTCACCGGCGAGCTGCGGCTACAGCAGGTGCTCGAATCGCGCAAAAACGTGCGCGTGCTGACCAACCTGAAAATCAACAAGCTGCTGAAAAACGGCGACGCGCTCGCGGGCGTCGAGGTCGAAAACCGCACAACCGGTCAAAAGCGCGAGATCGCCTGCGACGGGCTCTTTGTCGCGATCGGTCTGATCCCCGAAAACGAGCCGTTCAAGGACCTTGCGAAGCTCAACAGCTACGGCTATTTCGACGCCGACGAACAGTGCGAAACCGAAACGCCGGGCGTCTACGTCGCGGGCGATTGCCGCAGTAAATTCGTACGCCAGCTTACCACCGCGGTCGCCGACGGCGCAACCGCCGCGCTCGCAGCCTGCCGCTACATCAACGAGCGGAAATAACGGATCGATCCGTGCAGGAGAATCCTTCGGGATTCTCTTTTTGATTGCGCAATGTGCGATTGTACGGTATACTGGGTATGGAGAAAAGGAGCAGGGGGCAGAAAATGAATCAACAGACATTCGAACGCTTCGATATGACGAAGAAGCCGTATCGCACGGCATGGTATCTGCGGCCGCTGACCTACCTCTTGAGCGCGCCGGACGTGAAAAAGCACGGCGCGATCATCCGCAAGACAGGCGCGGAGGGGCTGAAGCCGCCGTATCTGCTTTTGTGCAATCACAACGCCTTTCTGGATTTCAAGGTCGCGACCAAGGCGATCTGGCCGGACCGTGCGAACTACATCGTGGCGATCGACGGATTCATCGGACGCGAGGGGCTTTTGCGGCGCGTCGGCTGCATCTGCAAACGCAAGTTCACCGAGGATATCGTTCTGATCCGGCAGATGAAGCGCGTGATTCAAAACGGAGATGTGCTTGTCAGCGAATTATATGATAAAATCAATAATCTAA
>CALFIV010000118.1 GCA_937877295.1 uncultured Clostridia bacterium | reverse complement strand
CTTCAAGGGCATCAACGAGCCTGTTCCGACGTTCTCCACGCTGTTCGGCGAGCCGTTCATGCCCTTGAAGGCCGAGGTCTATGCCAACATGCTCGGCGAGCGCATCGAGAAGTATAACACCAAGGTCTATCTCGTCAACACCGGCTGGGTGTCCGGTCCTGCGGTCAATCCGGACGGCAGCAAGAACGCTCGCATGAAGCTGCGCTACACCCGCGCGATGATCACCGCGGCGCTCAACGACGCGTACGCCAAGGAGAACGTACCGTTTACGCACAACGAGATCTTCAATCTCGACGTTCCGGCATGCGTGCCCGGCGCGGACGTGCCCGAAGAGATCATGAATCCGAGAAACCTCTGGGCGGACAAGGAAGCCTACGACGCGCAGGCCAAGAAGCTGGCCGGCATGTTCCAGAAGAACTTCGAGGCGAAGTATCCCGACATGCCCGAGGCGATCAAGAACGCCGGTCCGAAGGCATAAGCAAAAATCCGCAAGGCGCACCGGCAGCGGCGCGCCTTTTTTGTTGCAGAAACGCAGAGCAGAACACTTGCCTTTTGGAACGGTTTCCTTTATAATAAAACTATCAATCGGGAAAAGCCGATCGGCACGGCCGATGGCTTTTCTTTTGCACAGAGGAGAACTGCCTTGATCTTCGGAAAACACATCAACCGGTATTATCTGAAGTACGCACCGCAGCTGCTGCTCGGCACGGTCGCGCTGATTCTGGTCGACTATGTGCAGCTCATCATTCCTGAGCTGTACCGCATGCTGATCAACGGGCTCAACGACGGGCACGTGCTCTATCGCGGCAGCGACGTTCCGTTCAACACGGCGTTTCTGATGGACCGGATCTGTCTGCCGATCGTCTTTGTCATCCTTGTGATGGTCGTCGGACGGTTTCTTTGGCGCGTGTGCTTCTTCGGCTCGGCGATCCGTGTGGAGACCGACCTGCGCATCAAGATGTTCGACCACTGCAAGGACCTCTCGCGCGAATATTATCAGGTCAACAAGGTCGGCAACCTGATGAGCCTCTTTACCAACGACCTCGATACGATCCAGGAGTGCTTCGGCGACGGGCTGCTGATGCTGTTCGACGCACTCTTTTTGGGCGTGCTGGCCTTTTTGAAGATGTGGCGGATGGATATCCGTCTGACGCTTCTGACGCTGATTCCACTCGGGCTGATCCTCTTCATCGGCGTTGTGATGGGCAAGACCATGATGAAGAAATGGGAGGTGCGCCAGCAGGCGTTCTCCAATCTCTCCGACTTTGCGCAGGAGAGCTTTTCGGGCTATGCGGTCATCAAGGCGTTTGTCAAGGAGCTGAAGCAGCTTCTGGCGTTCCGCAAGCTCAATGTGGAAAATGAGGACACGAACGTCGACTACACGCGCGTGTCGACGCTGATGCATGTGAGCATCGTGCTGCTGGTCGAAACGGTCATCTGCGTGATCCTCGGCTATGGCGGCTACCTCGTCTATTCGAAGCGGTTCAACGCCGGACAGCTCGTCGAATACATCGCCTACTTCCAGTCGGTCGTGTGGCCGGTCATGGCGGTTTCGATGCTGATCGAAAAGAGCGCGCGCGGCAAGGCGTCGATGAAGCGCATTGCCGAGCTTCTGGAAGCCGAGATCACGGTGAAGGACGCGCCGGACGTGAAGGACCTTCCCGAAATCAAGGGAAAAATCGAAATGAAGGATCTGACCTTCCGCTATCCGGACGGCGAGTTTGACGCGCTCGAGCACGTTTCCTTTGCGATCGAGCCGGGCGAAAGCGTGGGGCTCATCGGCAAGACCGGCGCGGGCAAGACGACGATCGTCGATCTCATTCTGCGCGCGTACAACGTGCCGAAGGGGACGCTGTTCATCGACGGACACGACGTCAACGACATTTCGATCCGTTCGGTGCGCGACGGCTGCGCCTATGTGCCGCAGGACAATTTCCTGTTCTCCGATACGATCGCGAACAACATCAATTTCGCCTTCGACACACTCAACGAGCAGGACGTCGAGCAGGCGGCAATGCTTTCCGACGTACACGACAACATCGCGGATTTCCGCGACGGCTATCAGACGATCCTCGGCGAGCGCGGCGTAACCGTCTCCGGCGGGCAGAAGCAGCGCATCTCGATCGCCCGCGCGCTGATGAAGAAAGCGCCGATTCTGATCCTCGACGATTCCGTTTCGGCGGTCGACACCGACACCGAAAAGGTGATCCTGAAAAACCTCAAAGAGAGCCGCAAGGGCAAGACGACGATTTTGATCGCGCACCGCATCTCGACGGTCCGCGAGCTGGATAAGCTGATCTTTGTGGAGGACGGCAGGGTCATCGCCGTCGGCAGCCACGAAACGCTTTTGAAAACCTGTCCGGCGTACGCACGGATGGTCGAACTGCAGCGGCTCGAAGAAGCCGCGAACGCCTAAGGAGGTGACGGACATGCACGAATACTATCCTCTGCTTCTCGTAGGCGGCATCATCGGGCTGATCTCGATCATCCTCATCGTGGCGTTTGCCATGATCAAGGACAAAAAACAGGCGATCGGCTTTGACCGGCACATGAAGGACGGAGAGATCATCCGCCGTCTTCTGAAATACGCCAAGCCCTATGCCGGGCGGTTCGTCTTCGTCGGCTTCATCGTCCTCGTCGGCATCGCGTACGACGTCATTTCTCCGACACTGATCGGCAGAATCACCGAGCTCATCAAGGACGATTTCGAGCTTGCGCCGCTGTTCCGGCTGGTCGCGATTTACGCGGGCATTCTGATCGTGTCCGTGGTCTGCACCTATGTGCAGGCGATCGTGCTGCAGAAGGTCGGTCAAAAGATCATTTCCGGCATGCGCGAGGACCTGTTCACGCACATCGAGTCACTCTCGCACGAGCAGATGAATTCCATCCCGGTCGGCAAGCTCGTCACGCGCGTCACCAACGACACCAACGCGATCTCGCTGATGTTCACGTCGCTGCTTGTCAACCTCTTCAAGAACATGTTTGTCATCATCGGCGTGTTCGCGGCCATGATCGCGCTGAACCTTGAGCTGACGCTGATGGTGCTGTGCTTCGTGCCGTTCATCCTGCTGTTTACGATCATCTTCCGCAAGTTCGCAAGACGCGCGTACCGCCGCGTCAAGGACCGCACGACGGACATCAACACCTATCTTTCCGAAAACCTCTCCGGCATCAAGATCACACAGATCTTCAACCGGGAGAGCGAAAAGCTCAGAGACTTTACCGGCAAGAGCAACGATCTCGGCAAAGCGAAGCGCGAGCAGATCCTCGTGTTCGGCATCTTCCGACCGCTTGTGTACATGCTCTATATCAGCTCGGTGCTGTGCCTGTTCTTCCTCGGCGGCAAGGGGTATCTGGACGGCGCGTCGTTCCTCGGACAGACGCTCGAGGTCGGCACGATCGTCAGCTTCTATATGTACATCAACAAGTTCTACAACCCGATCCAGAACCTTGCCGAGCAGTTCAACTGGCTGCAGTCCGCGTTCGCGTCGGCCGAAAAGGTCTTTACGATCATGGACATCGAGCCGAAGCTCGTTGATGCGCCGGACGCGATCGAGCTGGAAACCGTACGCGGCGAGATTGAGTTCAAGGACGTGTGGTTTTCCTACATCCCGGACGAATGGGTCTTAAAGGGCGTTTCGTTCCATGTCAAGCCCAACGAAACCGTGGCGTTTGTCGGCGCGACCGGCTCGGGCAAGACGACGATTCTTTCGCTGATCTGCCGCAATTACGAGTTCCAGAAGGGCCAGATCCTGATCGACGGAGTCGACATCCGCAAGATCAAGGCGTCGTC
>CALFIV010000117.1 GCA_937877295.1 uncultured Clostridia bacterium | reverse complement strand
CACGACGCTCTTCCGATCTCGGTTCGGGCGTCGGCTCCGGCGTCGGCTCTGGCGTCGGCGCTTCGGTAGGCGCTTCGGTTTGTTCCGGCAGTGCAGTTTGTGCGGCATCCGCTGCCGGCGCATCCGGCTGAGCAGTCGTCGTCTGACAGCCGAGTACCGTACACAGCAGCAGAACCGTCAAAAGCAGGCAGGCAATCCATCGTTTCACAGCACATATCCTCCGGTTGAATTGATCGAATCCCGTCGAATTCTCGGATAACAGTATATCACGGTTCATATGCCTTGTCCACATCCGAATCGTCAAATCTGCAGTCAGCCCTTGCCTTCGTTCTAAGGGATCCGGCAGGCTTCAAGACACATAACCGCATTTGCCAGACGTGCCGGCCTGTTTTTCAATGCAAAAATGTCCGCCCCGAACGGACCGGACATTTGGTTTTGCTCATTGGAAGCGGACTCCGCATATGGGTGCTTCGACCGCGTCTTGTACGGAATTATTCCGCGAACGGTTCGATTGTGACGCCGTGTGCGTACAAAAGCTCCGCCGCCTGCTCTGCGTTCGCTTTGGTGAAAATCAGATACGCATACCGACCGTCCTGCAGATCGATCCGCACGGTGCGCTCATTCTTTTTAGCATAGTAAGCACGCACGATATCCGTATACGCAAACCGAATCTGCTCCTTCGTGGATGCAAACGCCGAGCCGATCAGCAGTGTCTGCGCAACGCTGTTCGTTCCGAGCGCGAGCTCGTTTGCATAGAAGCGGGCAAGTCCTTCCGCTTCGAACGAATGCCGCTGCCCGTCCTGCGACACGGAAACCGTGCACAGCACGTCGATGAATGAATCCGCCTGCCCGCCCTGTGCGGATCTCTGCGGATCTGCGTCCGTAGCTGCATCGGTCGTCATAACCGTCTCGGGATCGGCTGTCGCCGCCTTGCCCCTGACAACGCCCAAAATGAGAACCACGATGATCGCCGCGTGCGCAACCAGGTCCAAAATGGAGTACAGAAGCGTTTCGGTCAGCAGTCCGATTGCAATCAGGAACAGCAGATCGATCGCCGCCAGCACCAGCGCGACGATCATCCATGCCCATTTCTTTTTCGAGAAGATAAACGCAAGCACATAGGGCACAAGAATCAATGCGCCAAGCACAATACCGATCGCGTTTTCAAAGGCAACTGCCGTAAAGAAGGATGCGAATACCGAAGAAACATAGTACGAATCCGAGTCCAGAAAGGACAAAATCACGTTCATTACGGTCAATGCAACCATTATGAGGATGGTATACCGTGCTGCCTGATAAATTCTTTTGGGGGATGAAGCCATTCGATTATTGCTCATATAAAAACTCCCTTTACTCTCAATGGTATCTTAATATCCAAGCGTCTGAACGAACGCTTTCATATCATCCGCGTACTGCTCTTTAACATCAATGTACAGACATGTTGGGAATTGTCAGGCCGAACGCCTTTGCTTTGGATTCGAATGCAGATACGCTGAGCCCCTTATCCGAAATCACTTCTTTTGCTTTGCCCCCGCAGGCACAGAGCGCAAACAAGGTTGCCGCGCACAGTACAAGCGCGATGACGCTTCTTTTGTTTATTCTCATTTCCCTTCCTCCTCTTTTCCGAGGATACCCCTTCTGTTACTCTTGCAACGGACAGCCGCTGTATTTGATATTATATGAAATACACATTAAAGTCTAGTTCCGGCGGTCAAGTCAAACGCAGCCGTGATGTATAAGCATTTGAAAATACGGCATGCTAACAGAAAAGCAACGGAAGGTGAACGGATGCATCGAACACAAAAACGCATCGGGCTGGCGCTCGGCTCCGGCGGTATGCGCGGCATGGCGCACATCGGGGTGATGCAGGTATTGGAAGAAGCAGGCATCCCGATCGATCTCGTTTCAGGCGCGTCGGTCGGCGCGTTCTTCGGCGCAGCATACGCCGCGGAGATGGACCTGTACGTGCTCGGCGAGTATGCGACGTATCTCGGGCGGCGCGACGTACTGGACCTACCGCGGCTTGTTCGCACCAACGGTCTGCTGTCCGGAAACAAGTTCAAAAAGCTTTGCAACCTTGTGACGAACGGACGTTCCTTTTCCGAAACCTGTGTACCGTTCTGGTGCTCCGCCGTCGACCTCGACACCGGTGAAACGCACTATCTGCACGAGGGTTCGCTTTCGGACGCGGTCCGCGCCAGTATCTCGATCCCGGGACTGCTGCGGCCGGTCAGTCTTTTTGGCCATACGTACATCGACGGCGGCACGGTGGAAGAGCTGCCGATCGACGTACTGCGCAAAAACGGCGCGGATGTCGTGATCGCGGTAGATCTTTCAATCGCGCCGCCGTACCGCCCGCGCAAAACCAACGTGCGCCGCGTGCTTTTCCGCTCTGTGGATATTATGCGCGCGGCGATGAACCGCCTGACGCCGAAGACCGCCGATGTGCTGATTCGTCCCGACGTATCGTTTATGGGACAGATCATGCCCCATGACGCCGCAAAAAGCATTATGGTCGGGCGCGCTGCCGCTGCCGCAGCCCTTCCGCAAATCCGTGATGCGCTGACGTAGGCATTTTTCGACAGGCGGCGCATACGATCGTACCATGAAACGATTCGGATGGATTCTGCCGCTTCTGCTGTTGTTCGGTCTGCTGGCCTTCCCTTCCGCGGCCTTCACTGCCGCCTCGGACGCCGCGCTGCTGTGGTGGACGCGCGTGCTGCCTTCGCTGTTACCCTACCTGATCGCCGCCTCACTGCTCCTGCGCAGCGGGGTCTTTTGGCGCGTACGCAAGAGGCTTTTGCCGTTTGCGCTGTTTTTGTTCGGCGCGATCGGCGGTTACCCGGTCGGCGCTAAGCTTGCAGCGCAGCTGTACCGCGACGGCGTGCTGTCCCAGTCCGATGCGCAAGCGGCCGCAATCGCATGCAATCTGCCCAATCCCGTCTTTCTGCTGTCCGTCGTGGCGATCGGTTTTTTCGGTGACGTGCGCACGGCGCTGCCGCTGCTTATCGGCGTATACGGCGCTGCGCTGCTGTTTGCGTTTCCTCTGCTGCGTCTGCCGTATCGCCGCACTGCGGATTCCGCATTCGGCCTCTCCCCGAACGATCTGACCGAATCGATCTGGGACGGCGTGCGCACCATCGGCGTCATCGGCGGCTGTCTTGTCTTTGCGTCGGTGCTCGGCGCGCTGCTTTCTCTGCCCTTCGCAGATTCGTCCGTCACGTCCGTTTGCATTGGGCTGCTGGAAATGACCTGCGGCGTCCGCGCCGCCTCCGTCCTTCCGCTTTCACTGCGTTGGCGCTTGGCGGTCTGCGCGTTTTTGGTTCAGTTTGGCGGGCTGTCGATTTTGCTGCAGACAAACGCGCAGTTTCCGATCCGTCCGCTGCGCTATCTTGCAAAAAAGCTGCTGACGGCACTGCTCGCCGCGCTTCTAACCTATGCGCTCACGCCGCTGCTCTGCCCGGATGCGATCGTTCCGACCTTTGCAAATGCAGCCGAGCTGCGTCAAAACGCCTTTGCGCTGTTCTCCGTTTCTCTGTCCGCCTCCATCGGACTGCTGTTCATCTTTGTCTTCACCGTCGGGCTTTCAAGGCACAGAAAAACCCGTACTCCGAAGAATACGGGTATCTGATCGGTTTTTTATACCTCGGCAATTGCAATCAGCAGCGCGAGCGTCGCCGCAAGCGCGTCCTCATGCGTACGCTCATAGCCGTGCGTTTCGCGCACGCCCGGACCGATCAACGCATGTCGCACATCGTAGCCTGCGCGCATGGAGACGTCCGCGTCGCTACCGTAGCTGGGCACCATCATGTCGAGCGCATAGGGGATCTCGTTCTGCTCGCAAAGCGTAACAAGTTCGTTGGTCAGCACCGTGTGATACGGGAACGAGGCATCCTTTGTGGTGATCGTAACCTTGTGCTCGTCGCTGTCATGGTCGAGCCCGATACAGCCGATGTCGACCGCAATGAGATCTTTGGTATCGGCCGGAATGCCGCATGCCCCGCCGTGTCCGATCTCTTCATATTCGGTGAAGAGCAGCGATACCTTGCGGTGCAGCTTGACCCGTCCGTCCGCGACGCGCTGCGCAAGAGCCAGAAGTGTAGCGGCGCTCGCCTTATCGTCGAGGTAGCGGCTTTTGATGAAACCCTTCTCCGTCTCC
>CALFIV010000116.1 GCA_937877295.1 uncultured Clostridia bacterium | reverse complement strand
AACAACGAATCACTGCCGATTCCCGTCACCTGGAATATCACCGACGAAGAGATCGCAAAGATGTATGAAGGCGGGGTCAAGACCTACGAGATCACCGGCGTTGCGGGCGGCCTGCCGGCGCGCTGCGTCGTTTCGATGATCAAGTTCAATTACGTGCAGAACTTCGGCTTCGAGGACGGCGTGACCGAACCGTGGCAGATCGACGATCGCGGCGGCGCGGATCAGATCTATCCCGAAAACAAGATCACCGACTCGTTGAACGGCACGTGGCATATGCATTTCTGGAGCGCGGCAAAGGATACGATTGATTTCTCGCTGTATCAGCAGGTCAAGGACCTGCCTGCGGGCACGTACCGGTTTTCCATTTCGATCATGGGCGGCGATGCGGCGGATGCGGAGGTATTCTGCTACGCGCTGGTCGACGGAACGGAGGTCGGCAGGACGCCGATGAAGATCACGTCCTACGGCGAATGGGACACGCAGCAAGTCGGCGGGATCACCGTCGAGGCGGGGCAGACGGTGACGGTCGGCATCTCTGTCAAGTGCGCGGCGGGCGGCGCTTGGGGCAAGATCGACGACGCTCTGCTCAACAGTGAGGACTGAAAAAACGTTCGCCCGGTAAACAGATATTTTGCGTTTTTTCGCAGAAAAACCGATTGACAATGGGCATAAATGTGAGTATATTATAGGTACATCGTGGAGCAGTATCATATATAATGCGACTCCGCAGATGGGATCTTTTCATAGCGGTAATAAACCGAAATCAAATAGGAGGGAAAACATGAAAAGAACATTGGCAATTGTGCTCGCTCTTTTGATGGTCGTTGCAATGTTTGCGTGCGCCACCAAGCCGGCAGAGCAGGGCTCTGATCAGACAGGGCTCGCAGGCACGTACGAGGTTCTCGTATGGACCGGCGAAGATGCAGTCGATCTGACCAAGCAGCAGATCGAGAACTTCAACAACACCAACGAATACGGCATCAAGTTTGTTGCCACCGTCAACCCGGTTTCCGAAGCGACCTCGGCAGACCAGATGCTGGTTGATGTCTCTGCAGGCGCAGACATCTACTGCTTCGCGCAGGACCAGTTTGCTCGCCTCGTGCAGGGCGGCGCGCTTGCACAGCTCGACGGTGAGGCTGCGGAAATCATCAAGGCCGCGAACGACGCGGGCGTTGTTGCGGCTGCAACCACCGGCGATACGCTGTATGCGTACCCGATGACTTCCGATAACGGCTACTTCATGTACTATGACAAGTCCGTCATCCCCGAGGAAGACATCGATTCTCTCGAAAAGCTGATCGCGGACTGCGAAGCGGCGAACAAGTATTTCGCGTTTGACACCTCTGCGTGGTATCTTGCGTCCTGGTTCTTCGCAACCGGCTGCGTTTCCGAGTGGACCACCGGCGACGACGGCGAATTCATTTCCGTTAAGGACACGTTCGACAGCCCCGAGGGCCTGATCGCTGTCAAGGGTATGAAGAAGCTGGTCGATTCCAAGATGCATCTGTCCTCCTCCTCCGGCGACGAGTTCGCGTCCGACGCGGCAATCGTTGTCACCGGTACTTGGAGCTATGAAGCGATCAAGAACCTGCTCGGCGACCATATGGGCGTTGCGGATCTGCCTTCCTTCGAAGTGGACGGCAAAGAGT
>CALFIV010000115.1 GCA_937877295.1 uncultured Clostridia bacterium | reverse complement strand
TAGGCCTTGAGCTTGATACGAATTCTTTGGTTTGCCATACTTTTTTCTTTCCTCCATAAAATTGTGTGTCGGGCAGTACACAGAGCCGTGTGTTTCCCTCTCATTATTTTACACAGTCTTTCGACTGTGCTGCGGGACGGCACGGGAATCCGCTATTTTTGCCCCGTCCGCTCGGACGTTGGATGTGCTCGAAATTACCCGGAATGGCAACCGGCAACCTTCGCCGCACTCCTGCACTGCGCAGATTTCTCCCTCCGCGACACGTGCTTAGCTATATTACCGCATTTCTCCGCAGAATGCAAGCATTATTTTTCATTTTTCCAAAATATATTTTGGTAAGATTCTCGGGAAAAACAGCCGTTCCCTCGTTGCCAAACGATGCGAAATATGATATATTTTTAGCCGGAGAAGGAGGATTTTGCACTATGGAGAATAAAATCAGACGTATCGGCATTCTGACGAGCGGCGGCGACGCCCCCGGTATGAACGCGGCGGTCCGTTCGGCTGTGCGCACCTGCCTGAAGAACGGCATCATTCCCGTCGGTATCCGGCGCGGCTATCAGGGCTTGATCCACGCGGATGTGATGGAAATGACCGCAAGAAGCGTCAACGGCATTACGCATCGCGGCGGTACGGTGCTCTACACCGCGCGCAGCGAAGATTTCATGAGCGAAGCCGGTCAGCACCGCGCAGCGCAGACCTGCCGCTATCTCGGACTGGACGCGGTCATCTGCATCGGCGGCGACGGTACCTTCCGCGGTGCGCTTGCGCTTTCCAAGCAGGGCGTCAACGTCATGGGCATTCCTGCCACGATTGACAACGACATCGGCTGCTCGCACTACACGATCGGCTTTGACACAGCGGCAAACACGGCAGTGGAAGCGATCGACCGTCTGGCGGACACCATGCAGTCGCATGAGCGCGTTTCCGTCGTGGAGGTCATGGGACGCCACGCAGGTCATCTTGCCGTCTACGTCGGACTGGCGGTCGGCGCAACGTCGATCATCATCCCCGAGTTCCCGTACAGCTTCGAACATGACGTCATCGAAAAGATCCGGGAAGGCCGCATGCATGACAAGCATCACCACCTGATCATCGTAGCGGAAGGCGTCGGCAAGTGTGACGAGATCTGCAACCGCATTGCGGAAGAAACCGGTCTTGAAGCGCGTGTCTCGATCATCGGCTACATCCAGCGCGGCGGCAGCCCGACGGCACGCGACCGCGATATGGCCGGCCGCATGGGACATTACGCCGTCGAACAGCTGATAAAGGGCGAACAGAATCAGGTCATCTGCTATCGCGATTCGCGCATCGTTCCGACGCCGATCGAAGAAGCCCTGCAGATGGAAAAGAAGCTCGATGCGTATATGTACCGCGTCGCCAACGACATCACGCTGTAAGGCAACATAACGGTCAAAGGCACTCGCGATTGCGAGTGCCTTTCTTCTTATTATATATGTGGTGTTCTGCCGGGCTCTCGTCCCAACATCTTGCGGTCCGGTCACTCCGAGAGGAATGCCTCCAGATGGTGGTAATAGAAGTGGATCACGGCGAAAAAGTACATCTGCCGTTTGACCGCATAGTTGTCGTCATACAGGTCCTTTGCGAGAATCGGCGTCGCGAGCGCAGCCTTGAGCCCCGTCTTCCAATTGAGCCGCAGCTTCTTATCCTCTTTGATGACCTCCGGCGCGGGCATGGCGTTGAGCTCCGCAAGGAATGCGTCGTATACGCCCTTTGCGCGGATCTTTCTAAGGTCCGCGTGCACGAACGCACGGTTTCCGACCCAGCCGTAGCGGATACCGTACTGATCGAACTTGACGTTCATCATCTGAATGCCGTTCGCCGTTTCCTTACAATCTCCGATCACGATGACCTTGCTGTCGACCGTATCGGTCTTGCTGCGGTAAACCCATTTTTGTTCCTCCCAGCGGATCAGCCGCACCGTGCCGTCCTTTGTGCCGATCACCGTCTCGCCCTCATCATCGTCGGTCTCAATCAGCTTTTTGAGCTGCTGATAGAGGAGCTCGTCCTTGGTGACGAACGCGAGATTCTGCTTGCCTTCCTCTCTTGTGTCGCCCTGCGCAAACGCAGCGTTGCGTGTCGCTACGACGTTTGCCTGATGCGTGATGAGCATGTTGACCAGATGATCCGGCGTTGCCTGCAGTGAGAACCCGAGAATCCCCGACAGGGTATCGTCCGGAACAGCCGCGCAGATCCCTGCGACGATCAGTGTCGGCGGGAACATCGACAGCACCGTCACCAGCGTATTCTTCGCCGCCTGCGGATGCTTCTTTACCAGCTCCGACGAATCAAAATGCTTGACGATGTCTGCCGCCGTCTGCCACGAATTGAGATCCTCGTCTTTCATTTGCAGTTCTTCACGCAGAAACTTGCGCCGTTCCTGATCAAGCTTGAACTCCTCCGTCTCCTTTGCAAAGACGCCGAGGATCGTCTGTACGCCGTCCGGACTCATTTTATCGACAAGCTTTGTCAGAGAATCGCTGATCGACGTAAACTTGCTGTTTGTCATATTCGTATTGCTCATGTCCCATCCTCCTGTGATTATCTCATCATAGCGAATGTTTTTTACGCGAAGGCTCTTCAAACAAATACCGGTACAATGCGTCCGGCGTTTCGAAATACAGCGGGCAGTTTTCCTGTAAAAACGCGCGGATCTCCGGCACGTCGTACGCCCAGCCCGCCGCCGCGAACGGAACGTTCCGCTGCTTTGCCATGTCGTAACCTGGCTTCAGATCGTCGACCATCAACAGCTCGTCCGGCGTGAGATGCAGCTCGCGCATGATCTCATCGAGCGCATACGGATTGGGCTTTCGCTTCTCGCGCGGCAGCTCCCAGCCGTAAACGAGCGTCGGCTCCGGCAAGCCGTTTGCTGCATAGTCGCGTAAAATATTGTGCCTGAACGAATGCGACGACACGCACACGATTCCGCCGCGTCCGACCTGCTCCCTGATGATGCGCGCCACGCCCGGAAAGACCTCCGGGATGTGCTCCTTCACGAAGCCCTGCCAGATCTCCAGCTCCCGTGCGAATTCCTCCGGCGTAAAATGCAGCACGTTCTCGCAGTACGGCAAAAAACCGGGATCGAAATTGATGCGAAAATACGTGTCGAGGTCCATGGTAAGCCCCGGACGCAGTTCTTGAAGCGCAACAAGAAACGACGGATGATGCACATGCTTTGTGCTGTTCATGACCGTATCGTCATGATCGAGCACCAGACATTTGTATTTCAAGCCGTTCATTCCCCGTCCCTCCGTTTTGGTCAGTATATCATAGAGTACATATCAACGCAAGGCGTGATTCTTTACGGAGCGGCGCAGGCATATAGATTCTCCACCTGAACATTCCAGAAGGCATACATCATGCGCGAAGCGCACATCACGGCGTTGTAGTGTGATATAACGTCTAAAACTTGTCATCCTGAGGCTTGCCGAAGGATTTCAGAACGGAAAACATGCAAACATTCAGAGATTCTTCGCCGCTCCACTTCGCTGCGCTTCGTTATGCAAGTGCCGTCGCACGCTTCCCGCACGTCGCCTCCACTCCGCTTCGCTTCGTTACATATGTGCCGTCGCGCGCTTCCCGCGCGTCGCCATCTCTCCCTTATCAACAGCCTGCTC
>CALFIV010000114.1 GCA_937877295.1 uncultured Clostridia bacterium | reverse complement strand
GCGGCTACAGCTTCATCGGCACGCTCGCCGAGGACAACAAGCTTTCGGTTCGTTCGCTTGCAAAGCTCGAAGCAAACATTCGCGCAAGAAATCGCAGCATCGCGGTCATCACCGGACACACGGGGTGGACGGACGATCTCGACTTCGTCTTTGCACACCGGACGGAGATCTGCAAGCCGTTTTTGAAGCGCTATGCCGATCCGGACGCGCCGTACGACGGCTATGAGGAAGATGACGACACCGAACAAAACGCGCGCACGGTCCCGCTTACGAAGAAAACGGACAGAAGCCTGTGAGGAAATGCTATGGTACTCAAGATCGCAATTGAAATCCTGATTCTGTGGGCGGTTTATGCCCTGTATATGGCGATCCTCGTGCACAAGCGCGGACCGATCGGCGGCATCTTCTTCTATCCGAAGGTCATGCAGGAACGCGCAATCGCGCTGTACCTGATCACGGCGGAAGAATTGAAACGCCGCAGAACGTTTGCGTTTGTGCTGCTGGTCGCCTGGATGATCCTGATTCCGCTGGTGATGATCGTGTTCGTCAACGGTGCAAGAAGCTATTGGGACTGCTGCTGGCAATACTACGTGCTGTTCCTCGGTGCGGAATTTTTCGACTGGCTTGTGATCGACACGGTCTGGGTCGCGCTGTCCGACTGGTGGCTGATCCCCGGTACGGAGGATCTCGACTACACATGGCACAGCACCAAGGTCAAGCGCTGGAAGATGCTGAAGCTGATCCCGGCTTCCGTGCCTGTCGCGGCGATCGTCGGCGGACTGTACTGGCTTGTGAGCAAATTGGTTTGATTACGGGACAATAACGCATGACAGGCCTGTATATCGTCATGGGCGTTACGGCGGTCGTGGCGGTGATTGTGGTTTTAAGCTTTGTCGGACCGGAAAAAGCGAAAAGCCATTTTGGGTTGCTGTGCAAAAAATACGCACGATCCTTGGCAGGGGCTTCTATTGGATCATCTGCGCCATCGCCGTTTCCTGCATTGCCGCAACGCTGATTTATATCGGTATCCGTTTGTTAAGATAACTGCCGGAGGAAAGATGTATGGTAACATATATTGTAATTGCAGTCATCGGCCTGCTTGTCGCGCTGTGTATTCGCAATCTTGTCATAGAGCATAAGCGGGGTGAGCGGTGCGAGTGCATAGGCGATTGCTCCAAGCGCAAGATTCAGTGTCAAAGTAATCCGAACTATTACGGCGTACAAAGGAATCCTGCAAAGGAACAAACGGTCAAAGATAAAGGAGAAACCATATGAAATACGGTATCATCGGTTGGTTTGTCAAGCTCGCATTTGCCAAAACGTCGTTTGATTATATCGAACGTGCGCTTCCCGGTCTGGACATGGCGTCCTACAAAGAACGCGTACAGAGAACGTACCGGGCGATCGTAAAAAGGACGCCCGGCGTCGGCAGCATGAAGGACAATATGTTTGTCATGACGATGTACGCAGGTGCGTTTCTGATCGCACTCTACAAGGAAGCGGACGGAAGGATGGACGAGGAAACGCTCAAAGGACTCGTCCGCGCCGCCGCATACTGTCCGCTGATGGTGAAGGCAAAGCAGGGCAAGAGCGCGTTCACCGAAAAGGCGATCACGACACGCACGCGGCAGGCGCAGTGGTCGAGAGAGCATATCCAAGAATACCCGATGAACTGGTTCTACTATTTTGAAACCGTTCCGGGCAAGGAGGAGTATTTCATTACGCACAAACAGTGCGGCATCTGTAAGCTGACGCGTCAGGAGCATTGCGAGGAGATTACAAAATACCTCTGCATGATGGATTATTACACCTTTGAGATGCAGGGCGCTGTGCTGGACCGGACCAAAACGCTCGGTTACGGTGATGACGAATGCAATTTCCACCTGATGAGTAAACACAGAGCCGAGGAAATCGGCTTTGTGCAAAGCCCGGACGCAAAATAACATAAAAAGGAGCGCGTATGACCGAAGCGCAGAGAGTCCTGAAAAGGGAGACCTTTATCAAGGCCGAGATGGATAAACGGCTTTCGTTGGCACAAAGCAACGTGCTTTGGCAGAAGGCGACAGAAAAGCTGAGCGCAATATTGGAGGAATATGCCGATTTGCCCAAGGGCGTTCGTGCGCATACGGATACCTATATCTTTCCGTCGGCGGCAATCTATCTGACGCTGAAAGAAGCGGTCGGGGCGGAGACGGCGTACGACATTGTCGAAACCGCAGCAATCGGGCTGACGAACCGCTACGGCAAAAAGCTTGCCGGGCTGATGAAGCTTCCGGGCATGCCCGCGCTGTTTGTAAGCGTGTTCGATCCGATCTGCCGCAAAAGGTTCGGACCGGGCAACGGTTTTCAAAACGTCTTTTACCCGAAGGAGAAGGGCGTGTATCGCATGGATGTTCTTGCCTGTCCCTATACCCGCTATTTCGGCGAGCTCGGCTGTTTCGAACTGACTAAGGTCTTTTGCGAGAACGACGACCGCGTTTACGGGAACTTGCCGGGGCTCAAATTTGAACGGCATACGACCATAGGCAAGGGCGGGGAAAAGTGCGACTTCTGCGTGAAACGAATGTAAGAAGCAAAATAAGGAGAATCAAACCATGCAATTCGATGAAATGGGAAAAGCGGACGGAAAGGTCCTGTTCCTGCTGCCGGGAACGGCGTGCGATTATCAGACGAACTTCGGCGCGGTGCTGGAACGGCTCGGGGAGAAATACCATCTGGTCTGCGTCAACTATGACGGGTTTGACGGCAGCGAGATGATCTTTCCCGATATGATCACGGTGACGGAAAAGATCGAGCAGTATATCAAGGCGCATTTCAATGGCAAAATCGACGGCGCAATCGGCTCGTCGCTCGGCAGCAGCTTTGTCGGGCAGCTGATCCAACGGGAGAATATCCACATCGATCACGGCATCTTCGGCAGTCCCGATCTCGACCAAAGCGGGCGATTTTCCGCATGGCTGCAGTCCAAGCTCGTCGTGCCGCTTCTGACAAGCTTTACGGCAAACGAAAAGAAGCGCGCAA
>CALFIV010000113.1 GCA_937877295.1 uncultured Clostridia bacterium | reverse complement strand
ATACTCAGATACATCCACCCTGTCGGAAGCTCTCCTGCGCACGCGGACATAACCGTGCCGTTCCAGTGGCCCATATACTTCGTATGCACCACAAATTCCCGCACGCTGTTATCCTCCGGTCTGACGCTCTCCGGCAGCGTTACGATTCAAAACAACACGACGAGCGGTTCCGCCGGCGGTCTCGGCGTCTATTCGGCAAAGGCAGCGGACGCAGCCGAACAGTACGTACTGACCATCAACGGCGAGAACGTCAATATCTCCGGCAACACCGCGCAAAACGGCGGCGGTGGACTTGGCATCACCGGCAAGGTCGATATTTCGATCACCGCAGGTTCCATTCGGGACAATACGGCGAACAGTATGGGCAACGATATCACTGCTTCGAATTGGAGGGGCAGTTCGTTTGCCGTGCTCGCAGCAAGCGACATGACCGGCGCGGACGAAACGGCATACTGGCTCGACGAAACGGACGGCACGCATATCACCGATGCGCTTTCGGAGGCACTGTATACCGGCAATCCGATCGGCTATACCTATAACACCGACGCGGTCGTATACGTCGCCAAGATCGGCGAAACCAAATATACCACTCTGCAGGCGGCGTTCGACGCGGCGGTCGACGGCGACACGGTCGAGATGCTGCGCGACGTCAGCGAAAACGCCTCCACCGGCACAAAGACGGTCACGCTTGACCTTGCGGGCTTCAGCGTTACGGCAGAGCTTCGCAGCGAGCCGACCCTCACCGTCAGCGAGGACGCAAACTTCACGCTTACGGACAGCACGGAGGAATCCGGCAGTATTTCCGGATCCAAAGCGCACGGCGTTCTGGTTCAAACCGGCGCAAGCTTCACCATGAACGGCGGCAAGATCTCCGGAAACTCCGCAACCCAATACGGCGGCGGCGTTCGTGTAGAGGACGGCATCTTTACGCTGAACGGCGGTGAAATTGCGAACAACACCGCGGGCACCTGCGGCGGCGTCAGCATCTACGGCGGCAGTTTCGTCATGGAGGGCGGTTCGATCCATCACAATTCGACGCCTTGGGGCAACGCGGGCGGCGTTCACATCGACAACGGGGCGACCTTCGTGATGAACGGCGGCGAGATTTCCGAGAATGCCGCGAACCAGAACAGCGGAGGCGGTGTCAACGTAAAAAGCGGCGTCTTCACGCTGAACGGCGGTGAAATCTCGAACAACACCGCGAAGAATGCCGGCGGCGTCTATATCAATACCCGTGGCAGCTTCCTCATGACCGGCGGCAAGATTACGGGAAACCGTGCGACCAATGACGGCGGCGGATTATACGTGACGAGCACGACGTACGAAGTGACCGTTTCGGGCGGCGAAATCTCGAATAACAGCGGCTGCGGCGTCTATATCGCAGCCGCCGGACAATTCAACTTAACAGGCGGAGTGGTAACCGGCAACAACGGCGGTGTATACTGCTATGAATCCAGAGCGGACCTTTCCATCGGCGGAAGCGGAAGAATCTATGCAAACGGCAGCTACGATATCCATACCGCAGCGAATTCGACCGTTATGGGACTTTCCAACCCGTCTTCCTGGGGTATGGACGAATACAACTGCTGGCGCAATGCCACCGCAGGAACCCTGCACACGCAAACCGACTTCGACGAACTGTGCACCTCGCTTGGCTGGAATAAGAGCGGCAGCAACTATAAGGCGACAGCGAGCAACCTCGTTGCGTTTAAGACCACGGCCGCAGGAACGGACAACGTCGTGTACTTCATTCCGGGGGACGCGGAAAGCATCGAGGACTATATGGTCTTCCCGACGCTGCAGGACGCGTTTGACGCGCTGAAAAACGGAAAATACGACGAGGAAGATTACGATTACGGCACGAATCCCACGCTGCATCTGATGGCGGACGTTACCGAATCTTCAGGCGTTCTCTCGGGGCTTAGCGTGACGCTGAACCTGAACGGATATACCTTGTCTCCGACCGCCGGATTGCGTGCAATCACGGTGCCGTCCGGCGCGGCGCTGACGGTGCAGGATATCGAAAGCCCGGCGACGGAGGAGTCCTATGCGTATAAGGCAGGCGGCGTCGGCACGGTAACGCTTGCGAACGGAATTGAATCCGGATACGGCCTGATTGTCCGCTCCGGCGGCACACTGACCGTCGAAGGCGGTCTATTTACCAGTCTGCATGCGGCAGAGGGCGGCAGCGTCAGCGGTCCGGCTCTGTATTGCGACGGCGGTACGGTGAACATCAACGGCGGCGAGTTTTCCGACAATCAGGGAACCAACGGCGGCGTACTCTACGTCGCAAGCGGCACGGCGACGATCTCCGGCGGTACGTTCACAAACAACAATGCCACAGCTAACGGCGGCGTGGCATATAATAACGCCACGTTAATGGTCTCCGGGGGCACATTTACGCAGAACCGAGCAACGGGCAACGGCGGCGTGTTGTATAATGAGACAGGCAGAACGATCTCCGTTAGCGGCGGCACATTTACAGAAAATTCCGCGACGAACGGCGGCGCATTGTTTAAGAATACCGGGAATTCAACCATCAGCGGCGTTAGCATGTCAGGAAATACCGCAACGGGCAATGGCGGCGCAATCTATTCCGGAACGAATACGGTGACCATACAGGATTCCGAGTTTGCGGACAATACCGCGAAAGAAGGCGGCGCATACTATCAGCCAAACGGAACCCTGCAGGTATTCGGCACAGAATTCCATAATAATACCGCCGCGGCAGGAAACGGCGGCGCGATCTGTTGCGGCAGCAATTCTTCCGCCACCACGCTGGACGAAAACTGCAAATTCTGCAACAACACGGCAACCGGAAACGGCGGCGCGATCTACGGCAGTACGATCGTCAACGGCGGCGAGTTCTATAACAACACCGCAAATAGCAACGGCGGCGCAATCTGCGGCACAACGACCGTGAATGACGGTGAGTTTTATAACAACAAAGCTACCTACGGCGGCGCAATCTCCGGCACGACGACCGTGAATGACGGTGAGTTTTATAACAACAAAGCTACCAACGGCGGCGCGATTTCGGGATCAACGACCGTCAATTACGCATATATCCACGATAATTCCGCAACCGGAAACGGCGGCGCGATCTATGCGGACGCCGGCACGATCACGATAGCGGAAAATTCCGTTGACGAAGAAACCGGCGAAGAAAAGATCGTCAAGATCGAAAAGAATACAGCAAGCGGCAACGGCGGCGCTCTGTACTGCCGTTGGCTGCGCATCTACGGCGGTGAGCTTTCGGATAATACGGCGGACGTAAGCGGCGGCGCATTCTATGGTACATTCACCGGAAACTCGTCAATAACATTAGGGGCCATCGTCTCAAATGCGAAGATCAACGGAAATGCAGCCGGCAGTCATGGCGGCGGCGGTTGGTTATCTTACAGCGGGCGAGAAACAAAGATAGTCGATTCCGAGTTCAGCAACAACACCGCAGGCGGAGTCGGTGGCGCACTTGATTCGCCGTGGAGAACGACGATTGAAGGGAATTGCGTCTTCTTCAGAAACAGCGCAAAGAGCGACGGCGGCGCATTCTACAGTGATGGCCGAGATGTGGGCAGTACACCCAATGATCATTCGGTGACAATCACCGGCGGCGAGTTTTACGGCAACACGTCCGGCAACTGCGGCGGCGCGATCTGTGTCAGAAGGCAATCTGCTCAGGTAAAACCGGAATCGCTTGTTGTCATCAGCGGCAACGTCAGTATCCATGACAACACCGCGGTGCTGTACGGCGGCGGTGTTTTCACGAACGTATACAGGCAGTCGGGCGAGTCGGTTGAAGTTGTGTTCGGCAAGCCCAGCGCAAGCGCCTCTTCCGCGGGCAACGATACAATTTACGGCAATACGGCTGCTTTGGGGCAGGATATCTATCTTACCTATCCGACCGCATCTGCAAACGGAACCAGTGCGCATATCATTCGCGCAACGGAGCTGCAGCTGCCGGAAGGATACGTGATCGACGGCTGGCTGGACGAATCGAACGGCGACGTCATTATGACCGGAATCAACGGAAAAATGTACCGTTACTGGGCATTGACGCTGCTGTATCACACGCCCGATATCGTTGCGTACGTCGGCGAAACGCCGTTTGAGACGGTGCAGGCGGCGGTGGACTTTATCCGCGAGAACCCCGGCGACACGGAGATTGTGATGGTGGCGGATTCCACGGAGAACGTCACCGTGCCGAACGACGTCACGGCGACGCTGAATCTGAACGGACGCACGCTGACCGGCAATACGACGGCGATCACCGTGGAAGGAACGCTGACGGTCAGGGACGAGGAGAACACCGTTTATAATGATGAAGAAGCCGGGATCGGCGCCGGTCCGGCGGGCGAGGGCAAGCTCTCCGGCCATGCCGCAAACGGCGGCGGCATCAGGATCGCCGCAAACGGCAGCGTAACGATGGAATCCGGTACGCTTACCGAATGCAACGCGACGAACGCAGGCGGCGCGGTCTATATCGAATCCGGCACGTTCACCATGGCGGGCGGAAAGATTACCGGCAACTACGGAAAGAGCGGCGCGGCGGTCTATCTTGCAAGCGCCACGAGCGTCTTTGTCATGACGGACGGCGAGATTTCGGAGAACTACGGACGCAATCGCATCGGCGGCACGGCGAACGCGGACTATAACTGCGGCGTTGTGCAGAATGCGGGCGGCAAGGTGAGCATCAGCGACGGCACGATCACGAACAACACGTCGCGCTATGCGATCCTGATGTCGTCGGGTTCCATGAATATCACGGAGGCTGAAATCTCCGGAAACAACAACCCGGTAACCGACACCAACGCGGTCGGCGCTGCTCTGGGCGTGACCGGAGGCATTCTCACGCTGAGCGGCACGACGGATAATCCCGTACGGATTGAAAACAATACGTCCAAGTGCAGCGGCAGCGCGATCTATCTGAACGGCGGCACGGTGACGCTCGGCAACGTCAGCATCTCCGGCAACAACTCCGCAAGGTACGGCGGCGCGATCTGGCAGGGCAACGGCACGATGATGCTGACCTCCGGCACGACGATCACCGGGAATACCGCCGGGGTAGCGGGCGGCGCGATCTGGCAGAGCAATGGTACGCTCTACATGCTCGGTGCGGGCATCGTCATCACCGACAACAACGCGCCCATTGCCGGCGGTGTCGGACAGAACGGCGCGAATGCCGCGAGCATGTACGTTTATGACGGCGCGCAGATCTACGCCAACCGTTCGACGTCTTCTTCGGCGGGCAACGATTTCTACTCCGCTTCCACGGCGAAGAAATCGCGTCTGAAGCTGGAAGCGGCCAAGCAGATGGGCCTTGATACGTACAACGTATGGCGCGACGATGCCTACACCGGCGAGAACTACGACGCCAGCGAGTTCTTCACGGACGAAAATAATCAGCGGACGGCGCTGTACCTTTCCGGGGAACTGGAAGCCGGTACGGACCTCCAGCTGACGGCGTATTACTTCTACGCCGAAGAAGGCGAGATTGAGCCGGTCGCGACCGACAAGAAGGTTGTGAACGTCACCTTCGTGCAGGACAGCTTTAAGAGCGGCGACTACGTGTCGAAAGCGGATTATGTCGTTACACCGGAAACGCTTGCAAAGGACGCAGGGCTGACCGAATCGTCCGAGACGTACGAAGTCAACGGTGAAACGCGCAATTATCTGATCGACGAAGACGGAAAGCGGTACGAGCAGGACCAGTTCTTTAGCTGGACGCCGGGTGAAGACGGCGGGCAGAAGAATAATCTGGTTCTGACCAACGATACCGTCATGTACCGACTCAGCTACACGCTGCAGCAGGACGATTTCATTCCGGACGTCTTTGCCGGGCTTTCGGAGGAGGAGCAGAACAAGACAAGCAAGGTGCGCACGTGGATCGAGATCGTCCTTGACGTGCCTTCGAGCAAAGCTGCGCTCAGTCTCAGCGGACCGGACTGGAAGAGTTACGTTCTGGACGAGGAAAGGGACGGCGTCACCGTTCAGGTGCTGCGAGCCTTCCGTGAAGACGTGTCCACGCAGAGCGACAACAAAGTGGATACCACGTTCAACGTGACGCCCCGCGGCATGTATAACGGCGAAACATATAAGCCGGTCATCCGCATGTGGGTTGAGGGCCATACGGCGAACACGGAAAATCCGGCGACGGTAAGCGGGGACAGGATCACGGTATCCGCGACCGGTCGTTACAATATCATGATCCGCAACAATTCCTCGTTGGCTTATACCAGCTGGTTCGATCTGCGTACCGGCACGGAGACGGCCGAACCGGAGGAAAGCGATCCCAATATCGTCTTCGGCACGATGCTGGGCTTCGGCTTCACGGTCATGCTGGACAACCGCAGGGAGTACAGCGACTCGAGGCGCGGGCTGAAAGGTCTGGAAATCCCGGAAGACGGGCTGGAATTCGATGCGCGTATGGACGGCAAGCTGTATCTGGACGGCGAGCCGCTGCTCCTGGACGGCAAACAGGTTGTTATGCAGCCGTATTTCTGGGCGGTGAAACCGAACAGCTCCGGAAACTTCGGCACCGGATACGGGCAGTCTTCCGCTTCGTTCAACATGAACTGGAACGACATGGACGACGCTGCGAGCACCACGAACTTTGCATACGACGCCGCGCCCTATAACGCCGGCAACTCGAACATCGCATGCTACGACGGCGGCGGATGGTCGGTAACGAGCGCGACCCGCAACGAAAACGATACGGTACTGCACTTCAAGGTCGCGGGATACACCGTCAGCATGGCCAATGCGAACCCGGAGTACTATTCCAACGGAAAAGCGGAAGACAACGCGCTGAAAAACGCGTGGACCAAGGCGTTCTCCGCCGGATACGTGCAGATGATCTTCCCGTTCCCGAAGGAAGTCACGACCTCGGGGCTGAGCGGTTATCTGACCATTGCCATGGAGGGCGTGGTCAGCGACCTTGAGATTCGGTCTGCATCGGGACAGAATCCCGTCAGCAGCGACGACGTCGCTTCGCTTGCATTTTACTACGACGAAGAGGCGCAGGACCATGCACAAAATGAGGTAACCTATCAGGATAACTATATCAGCGTATCCAGAGGTCTGTATATCGGCGTCGGCAGCGGCAACGGAGAGTACATCGAAGCTGAGCACCGCTTCCTGACGAGCGAAGGAGGGCATTTGTCCGGCGAAAACGGCGAAGGCAAGACGCCGTTAAGCTCCACGGTATACGTGGGCAACGTCGTGCACTACATCAGCGGGACCATTCGTACCGATGAGCCGTATCTGGACGATGCGGAAACGATGCCGAATCCCTATTACATTCCGGACAATGCATTCAATCCGCAGTCGGATAACAAGATCGAGTATGATTACCTGACCGCGCTCAACGTGCTGCAGAAGTTTGACGGAGACGTGTTCACGCCGACCGACGCAGACGCGTTTGTCAATCAGAAGGTTACCCTAAGCGGCAGCGGCGCGCAAACGTCGGTCAACAGCGGCGCGTTCCGGATCATCACCTCGGAAACGCAGACCTCGTGGAAGCCGGATACGAAGACGCGGGAACTTTACCTGACGGTATTGTATGCGGCAAAGCCGGACGGCTCCAACTGGAACAAGGTTACAAAGACCGGGCAGGAGTTGATTGATGACGGAAAAGCAACGCCCAAGGACGGGCAGGCGCTTTACAACGGCATGCTCTTCGATCTGGATCAGGTCGCGCAGTCGGACGGCGGTTCGGCGGATATGGATCTGTATCACGAGGAGGATCTCATCTATTTCAGGACAATGGATGAACTCCGGTCCTACTTCGGCGGGAACGGCATTTGCGTCGGCGTACTGTATGAGGTGCGCGACTGCTGTATTCGTGACCAGAGAACCATCTCGTTTAACCTCAAGGTGAACGTAACGGATGACGTTGCGTACACCGGCGCAACTTACTGCACCACCGGCGACACGCGCGGCTGGACCACTTACAGGCCCGACTACCTGAAGGTCGCGAACTCCGGAAGCAGTGAAGCAGAAAAACACGCGTCCCGTATGGCGCTTCTTTATGAGTTTGATTGGCTCAGCCAGACCTACGGAGAAAGCGCGGACGTTACGGCGTACGGCGCCGGAAACGGACATCGGCCGGACGAATATACCGCAAAGACGGTCGATGTTACGCGGCGCACGCCGGTAACGACGACGGTGGACGGCGAAACCGTTACAAGCTGGGAGACGATCACGGTAACGGAGCAGTTGCTCGTTACGGTCTCGAAGGCGTCCGAGAACTATCGGAAGACGGAATACGCATACGGCAGCAGGGTCCAGCATAACGGCTGGAAAAAGGGCAATTCGCTGCTGATCCATACGATGGAAACTGCGATCACGTTGACGGGAACCGATATGGTCAGCATGCAGTCGAACGCAGTCAAGACGGAGTACGATCTTTCGAAGGGTGAGCGGATCGTCAATCTGAAGGCGTCGCCGAGCGTCTTTGCTTCGAGTTCTGTAACGCAGGTCACCGACGGTTCCATTTCCACCGAGATTGTCATCACGCTTGATTTCCCGAAGTTCCTGACCTATCGCGACGGCAGCATCACGTTCGATTATACGCCGGAAAAGGATCAGCAGGGACTTAATAAGCCGACCTTTACGGAAGGGGAACTGACCTGGGACATCGGCGAATACACGGTCAACCCGGACGGCACGAGCAGCTTGACGCTGAAGACCTTTATCACCACGCTCGATAAGGCGCTGCCCAAGATCAGTTACAGCGCATTCATCGGCAGCGAGAGCGGGCAGGACGTTAGGGACAACACGACGCTTACGGCAAAGGCGACGATCCATGCGACTTATGAGGAACTGGACCGTCTGGCGTCCACATCGCACAGCGACACGTTCTCGATCACGGTGAAGAAACTGTATGAGCAAGGCATTTATCAGAATGCACTGACGCTGATCGACGAGTACGGTCAGGCGTACAGCCGTCTCACGGAAGTCGGGGAAGACTTCGGTTATGAATTGGTGTACTATAACACCTCCACTTTCCCGGTCGAATCGGTTGAACTGGCAGATGTTCTGCCGTATAACGGAGACAACCGCGGAACGGAATTTGCCGGCGGTTATCTGATCAAGTCGGTTACCGTGTGCTTTGAAGGAGCAGGAGCAGGAGAAAGCTATGCAAGCTTTATTTCCGGCGGATACCTCTCCTTCGGCCCGGATAGCATCGCACCTGCGACGAATTCTTCCGAGGCTGCGATCGCTGCGGCACAGAGAGCGTTGTTCGACCGGATAGGCGACAGTTCGCACATGACGGTTTCCGCGCAGAACAGCGAGTCGTATACCGTCTCGTATGGTCTGACAGCACAGAACATTCTGCAGCTGAAGAGCGCAGACGTCGGGAAACTGCTGTTTGCGCACTTCCCGTTGGTAAAGAACGGAACCTATATCCGCGTGAAGATCGTGCTCAGCAGCGCAGACGAGAACGGCGTTATTTATGACGGTGACAGCCGACAGGTCGGCGGTAACACGTATGTAAACTCCTTTGCCGCGATAGCGGGCGGAGGAGACGTGCAGCCTCTGATCCTGAACTTGAACGGCGGCAGCATCGTGCCGCAGCCGCTGCGCGAGGACGGCTCCTTGCTGCAGTCTCTGCGTGAGGGCGAGACCGTGGTTCAGCGTATTGTATCCGGCTTTGCGTTCATGGATATAAACCGGGACGGCCGTTATACCACTGGCGGCGCGGACAGCTATCTGAAGAACATTCGGGCAGAGCTCTGCCAGGTAAGTGCCGCAGGCGAGCTCATGACAACCGCTGACGGCGGATTCGTACACGCATACGACGTGCTCGGAAACGAGCTCCTGCCTGTGATGACGGACGAACAGGGACGGTATCGGTTCGATGACGTTAAGCCCGGCAGGTACCTGGTCGTCTTCACGGATACGGATATAGGTTACGTTTGGATCGGTCACGAAGGCAGCGAGCCGACCTTTGAGATTCTTACCGTAACGACTCGCCCGGAGAACTTTGAACAGGCGGCGAACGTCAATCGCAGCAAAGCGGATTATCAGAAAGTCGGCGGCGCGGACGTATACAGCTTGCAGAATGCACAACTGTACGCACCGATCACCCTGCCGGCAAAGAATGAAATGCAGACGGCCGTCGTGGCGATGACGAACAACAACGCAGGCTTCTACGCCATCGAGGCAATGCTGGAAAAAACATGGACCGGCATGATTAAGGAGCCTCCGGCAGAACTGACCTTTACGGTCATCGGGAAAGTCGGTGAAACGATTGTTTCGACGAGTACGGTGGTCATGACGAAGGGCGAAGGATATACCGAGCTCTCTGCAACACTGAATGAAGAACCGATCTCCGCTTCGTTTGTCAAGGCGGAAGCGACGTTAACCGGCGTTCCGACCTATAAATGGACCATTGGAACGATCTATCTGCAGGCAACGAACGGAGACGAAGGCGACATCGTCTACTCCTTCGAAGAGAACTTCACGCATGAAGGCGTGGAATACGATCCCGGTGAGCTCACGGTCGAACGGGACGATGAATCCAACACGACCCTGTTCAAGGCGACGAACAATCAAAAGAGCCATGAGATCGTTATCGAGAAGATAGACTATGTCGACTATCATACAGATGAAACGATTACGCCGTTGAGCGGTGCGAAGTTCAAACTGTTCGCCGGCGCGGACGCGAATACTGAGACGGCGGAAGCGATCGCATTTGTCGGTTCTGACGGCGCGTATCACGTGAAGTATGACAACGTCTCGGCAGCGACAACGACCGAACTCGGCGTTTCCGCCGACGGTAGACTGACGCTTTCCGGCTTGTCTGCGGGCAGCTATACGCTGCAGGAGACACAGGCGTCGGAAAACTATCTGCTGCCTTCCGGCACATGGACGATCACGGTCGCGGAGGACGACAGCGTCAGCAGCGTTTATAACGGTGAGGAAACGTATTATGCGATCGTTGCGCAGCAGGAAACCGGAACCGACACGACGATAAACCTCATTCCCAATATCAGGAAAACGACGGTAACGGTGCGCAAGACAGTCAGCGCGCCGGAGGATTTACTCGACGCGGATTTTGCGTTTGCGTTTACGATCGGGTTCTCCGGCATGGCGAACATCACCGTGTATGACACCGACGATACGCCATACTTGCTGGACGATCAGGGACAGACGACGTTCAGCCTGAAGCACGGCGAGAGCATTACGTTCAAGGATATCCCCGCCGGCGTTACCGTGTGCACGGTGACGGAGACGGAACCGGAAGGCGGACTGTACACGACGACGTATCAGATCGGCGCCGATGATGCGAAGGACGGACGCACTGCAGAAGCAGCAGTTCCGAACGACGAGCTGACGGCTGCGTTTGTCAACACGCTGCAGACTACGACCGTTCAGGTGAAAAAGGTCTGGGACGACGACAGCAATGCCTTCGGGCTTCGCGAAACGGTTTCGTCGACGGTGCAGCTGTACCGAAAAGTCGGTTCCGGTGAACAGGAAGCGGTCGGCGACCCGATCGCGGTCGGTTATGACGATGACTGGAGTTATACTTGGGAGAATCTGCCCAAGAAGCTGCGTATCGACGGCGAATATCAGGACGTTGTCTATTCTGTAAAGGAAGTCCTTTCGGACGGCTGCGCATACGAGATCGAAGGCGACGCTGAGGTCGGGATCGCGCAGGGAGGTTTCGCTGCCATCACAAACAAGCCGCGGACCGTCGATATCCCGGTGACCAAACAGTGGAGCGGGGATTGGGATAATCAGTACAATACCCGGCCTGCGAGCATCACCGTGAACCTGTTGGCTGACGGCGAAGTGCTGACGGACAAGACGACGGAGATCCGTCCTGACAGCGAAGGCGTGTGGCCGACCTATATTTGGCAGAATCTGCCGAGGTATCGGAACGACAACGGCACGGCGAAGGAAATTGTCTATACCGTTTCCGAAGACGCGGTATCCGGTTATACGACGCAGATCGCGCCGATCAGCGACGGCGGATTCCTCATTACGAACACACAGGAAGTCGGCGATCTATCGATCAGGAAAGCGGTCACGACCGGCGATACAAACACATCATTCAGGATCACGGTCGAGGCAAAGAAGAATGACGTACCAATCACCGGAACCTTTGCGGCGATTCTGGAACACAGCGACGACGCCGTCGAAGAGAAATCGGTGGAGTTTGCCGACGGCATTGCAGCGCTGACGCTCAAAGCAGGTGATAAATGGACAATCAAAGGCCTTCCGAAGGGCGCGGCTTATGCGGTGAACGAGCCGGAAAGCGACCTGCCGAACGGCTGGTACTTGGTCGAAAAGACCGACGATACAGGAACGATTCCGGGCGGCACGGCAGTGTTCACGAATACGTACGAACCGAACCCGGCGAAGCTGACGCTGCCTGTGAAGAAGACGGTGGAAGGTCCGACGTCGAGCGACAAGACCTTCACATTCGTGCTCACGGCAAAGGACGGCGCTCCCATGCCCGCAAGCGACACGGTAACGGTCACGGGCGCAGGCGAAGTGACGTTCGGAGAAATCAAGTATACGACGGTTGGAACGTACAAGTACACGCTGACGGAAACGGACGGCGGAGAAACGGGCTATACCTACGATACGACCGCAAGAGCGATCGTCGTCACGGTCACGGACAACGACGGCAATCTGGAAGCGACGTATACGGTAAACGGAGAAGCGGTCGATAAGATCGCGTTCACGAACGCATACGAAGCAAGCGGTAAGACGCAGTTTGCAGGTGCGAAGGAACTGACGGGACGCAGCCTCAACGAGGGCGAGTTCACCTTCGAACTGTACGACGGTGAAGGGAACCTGATCGAGACGGTCACAAACGATGCGAACGGTAGGTTCACGTTCAGCGAACTCAGCTACGTACGCAATGCTGCGAAGGACGAGGTCGGCACGTATACGTATCAGGTGAAGGAGAAGAAGGAAAGCCTCGGCGGCGTGACGTACGACGAGACGGTCTACACGATTACTGTCATAGTCACGGATAACGGCGACGGCACGCTGAATGTTGAAGTCTCCGGCGCGGACGCGATCACGTTCAGGAATACGTACACGCCGCCGAACGACGACACGCCCGGTACCGGTGACAATTCGCTCATCTCACTTTGGGCAACCATGACGCTGGTATCCGCAGTCGGATTCGTCTGCATGCTGTGGCTCGCGTTCCGCAGGAAAAAGCGCGAAGAACAGTGATATCATCAAATGCGGCGTCTTTCGGCGCCGCATTCGCTTCATGTGTTGGACAACATACGACGGACGTGCTATAATGTATTGCACAATCGGAAAAGAATCAGCGGATCTATGAGAATGGGAAAAAAGAAAAAGAAAAAACCGTTCCTTTGGCTTGCGGCAGGCTTCTTTGCTCTTCTGCTCGTCTTTTCCGGCTTTATGCTTGTGCGGGAACTCGTTCGGGCAGGAAACGAAGAAGAGGTGTTCGAAACGCTTGCCGCTGCGCGTCCCCGGCGACAGGAGCGGAACGCAACGAATAAGGACGATCCGCAGTCCGCGGAAACGGATACGTTCGCCGCTGCAGGTGAAGACCATGGCACAGAGGATTTGCCGAACGCGAACAGTTCGCCGTCTGCAGAAGCAAATCCGTCGGAGTCTCCGACGGAAACGAATCAGGTCCAAACATGGATTCTGGAAGAAAACCGGAGACTGCATGAGATGAATCCGGATTTCTTCGCGTGGATTATGATTCCGGATACCAATATCAACTATCCGGTGATGTATGCGCCGAAGCAGAAGGACTTTTATCTCAGCCACGATTTCTATAAAAACAAAGCTTCAACCGGGGTTCCGTATCTGGACGAGAAATGTGATCCGGACGGCAGTTACTACCTGATCTTCGGACATCGCCCGTCGGTAAAGACCATGTTCTATCACCTCGTGGATTACGAGGAACGGGACTTTTGGGAAGCACATCAGCTGATTTATTTGGATACGCTGAATGAGGAACGAGCCTACGTTGTGGTTGCAGCCGTGAAAGCGCGTGTACTGAACAAATACGACAGGGAAGGTTTTCGGTATTATTCCTATAAATCGTTGGACAACGAGGATATTTTCAACGAGTATATGCAAAAGGTCAGAGCGAATCAGCTATATGATACCGGAATGGAAGCTGCTTTCGGTGATGAAATCCTGGTGCTGTCCACATGCTACCGATACGTCAAAGCAGGTCGTTTCTTCGTTGTTGCAAAGCGTATTGACTGAGCCTGCGTAATCAGAACAAAAAGGGCTTCCCGCGGGAAGTCCTCAGACTGTCAAAAAAAGTGGAACATCTGGACTTTTTTGACAGTCTGAAGGGACTGCATCAAATCGATACAGTCCTTTTTTCTTTATTGGGATGGAGGAGCGTCGAGAAACGAATCAGTCTTTTGCGCGCAGCCCCGCGTAACCGGTGCGTCTGATGATCTCCTGTCCGTCATCGGAGAGCATGAAGTCGATCATCTTCTGTACATTTGACTTCGGATCGTTTGTGCGGGTAATGAGACACAGATCGACTGTCAACGGATAGTTGCCATCCTCGATATTCTCTATGGTCGGCGTAACACCGTCAATCGAAAGCAGCTTCACGTTCTTTTCCTGACTCAATCTTTCCACAAAGTAGCGGAAGGAGTAGCCGAACGCGCCATCCTCGTTTGTATACTGCGCCACCTTGTCAATGACGTCGAGCATGCCGCCGATGATTTCATAGGTGTCCGGCTCCATCAGGGAAACGTCACCCATAAAGTATTCCATCATGGCTTGCGAACCGGAATTCTGCGGACGCTGAAACGCTTTGATTGCCTGATCCTTGCCGCCGACTTCCTTCCAGTTGGTAATTTCACCGTGATAGATGGCACGCACCTGATCACCTGTAAGATTTTCGACCGGATTGTCCGGTTCGACAAAAAAGACAAATCCTTCACGACCGATCGGTGTTACGGTCAGAGCAATTTTTTCGTGCTCTGCCGTCGCAAGCTGATCCTTCGACGGCCTTGCGCCATAGAGCAGGTCAACCTCTCCATTCAACAAACGATAAAACCCTTGTACAGTGTTTGTAAAGGTGACGATCTTTCCGTTTATATACTGCGCATCCGTCTGCAATGCGTTCGACTCGATGGCGTCGATGTTGCGATAGACGGCTTTCGCAACCGCTGCATACACCGGATAGCACGCCTCCGCGCCGTCCATGACCGGCATATCTTTCTCATCCTCAATGATAAAATTCGGCTGATGATCGAGCGAAACCAGCTTGGAATGATCGCTGTAGACTGTGTAATCGGTAAAATCTGTCGTAGAATACCCGTGCATATAGTCGAAACCGTGTCCGGCATACCGGATCTCCGGACGGTTCTGATATTGCTTCGCACTGAACGCGCCGCACAGAAGCACAACCGCAGCGGTAATCAGATACGGAACAAGTTCGCGGTAACGCGGCTTTTTGACGCGTTCGGGCGCTTTGACCTTGACACAGTGTGACAGGATGATACATGTGACCATTGCTGATACATAGGTCGCAAAGACGCAAACAAGATAGCCGTGCATGGTGTTGAAGAACTGCATTACCAGCGACGGCAGGATAAACGGGAATGCAAGAGCTTGGAAAACATGAAACACCGGATCACGCGTTGCACCGGTGGTAAAACGCAGAACAATCGCTAATGTAATGGAAAGCATGATCAGGATCACAGCATTGACTTGAGCTGCAAAGCGAAGATCGAGCTTTTTGCGCAGCAGAACATACATCAGCACGGTTACGACGGGGATATAGATGGTCAGAAACCATCCGTTCAGAAGCGTCTCTAAAAGGATCAGAAGAATCCAGCTCGCTGCACCGGCAGCCGGAATACAATAGCACAGCAAAGCATGCAGCCACTTTTTCATTGCCATACTCCTATATCAAATGATCGGTTTCATTTTTATCATAGACAGATGTTGCTGACAAGAAAGCAACGGGATATCAATTGTAAAATCGTTTATGCTTCGGAAGATTCTGCAACACGAGGGGGGGACGTCCGATTTCCGATGCTTGCAAAAAGACGGAACTTATGGTAAGGTATATTTATGAAATTATGCGCAAACGGACAACCGATCACTTTTGTGGAGCACAGTTCTCCGGCCGAACGGAAGGGGATTCGTGCCGGTGACGTGTTGTTGCGCATCAATGATACGCCTGTTTTGGACTTGATCGATTATGAGAAACTGACGGCGGAACGCGTCTTAAAGATCAATCTTCTGCGCGAGAATACACCGCTTGAGATTGTCCTGCATAAGGACGAATACGAGCCGCTCGGGCTATGTTTTGAAACGACGCTGATGAGTCGGATGCAGACGTGCAAAAACCACTGTATCTTCTGCTTCATCGATCAGATGCCGAAGGGCGTCCGCAGTAGCCTAAAGGTCAAGGACGACGACTGGCGCATGTCGTTCATCATGGGCAATTATGTGACCCTGACGAACGTCGGCGATGCGGAATTTTCGCGCATCCTCGAACGCCGCGTGAGTCCCCTGTATGTCTCGGTACATGCGACCGACCCGGAGATTCGTATGAAGATTATGCGCAATCCGACCGCCGGACGGCTGATGGAGCGCCTCAAGGCGTTGAAGGACGCAGGACTGTCATTTCATACGCAGATCGTGCTCTGCCGCAATCTCAACGACGGAAAGATTCTCGAACGGACGCTTACCGATCTCGTTTCGCTTGCGCCTGCCTGCCGGTCGATCGCAATCGTACCGGTCGGCGTCACGCGGTTTCGCGAAGGACTGTTTCCGCTTTGCACCTTCGACGCAGAGCAGAGCGAAGCCGTCATTCGGCAAATCGAACCGTGGCAAAAGACTTGTCTGGATGCATTTGATACACGGCTTGTGTTTTTGTCGGATGAATGGTATCTGAACGCCTCGCATTCGTTACCTGAGCCAAACGCCTACGAGGGCTACGAACAGATTGAAAACGGCGTCGGTCTGCTGCGTGCGTTTGAGGAGGACTTTCGCTATGCGCTTTCGGAACGGTTGCCGCGCAAGGCGAAGCGCAGCGTGACAATCGCAGGCGGCACAGCCGCGAATCCATTCTTCCGTGAGCTTTACAAAATCCTGATTCCGTACGGCCTCGACGTCACAACGTACCCGATTCCAAACCGCTGGATGGGCGGAAACGTTCATGTAGCAGGTCTAGTAACGGGACAGGATCTTATCGAGGAACTTCACGATAAACCGCTTTCCGATCCGCTTCTGATCCCGCATAACATGCTCAGAGAAACGGAAAATGTCTTTTTAGACGACATGACGCTTTCTGATGTCGAAAATACGCTTGGCGTGAAGATCCGACCGTTTTCGGACGGAACGGAACTCATTTCTGAATTGTTTGAGGAGTAAACTATGGCAAAACCTTTGGTAGCGATTGTCGGGAGACCGAACGTCGGAAAATCAACATTATTCAACCGCCTGATCGGAAAACGCGTATCCATCGTTGAGGATACACCGGGCGTCACGCGCGATCGGATTTACGGCGATGCGGAATGGCTGGATAAACAGTTTACACTGATCGATACCGGAGGCATCGAACCGGCCAGCGAAGATTTGATTGCGATTCAGATGCGCCGTCAAGCGGAGCTCGCGATCGAAACCGCTGACGTCATTTTGTTCCTTGTTGACGGCAGAGAAGGCATGACGGCGGCGGATCAGGAGGTTGCTGCAATGCTGCGCCGCTGCAATAAACCGGTTGTACTTGCAGTCAATAAACTCGACGCGCCAAAGTTTCATGAAGCGATTTATGAATTCTATGAGCTCGGACTCGGCGAGCCGTATATCGTTTCGGCAGGACAAGGCATCGGCCTCGGCGATGTTTTGGACGAAGTCTGCGCACATTTTCCGGAGGCGGAAGGCACGGAATCGGAAGAACGCATTCAGATCGCAATCGTCGGCAAACCGAACGTAGGAAAATCCAGCCTGACCAACGCGCTTTTGGGCGAAAATCGCGTGATCGTTTCCGACGTTCCGGGTACGACTCGTGACGCAATTGATACGCCCTTTACCAAAAATGGCAGATCGTATCTTTTGATCGACACTGCAGGCATTCGCAGAAAACGGGCAATTGAGGACGAGAGCATCGAACGCTACAGCGTCATTCGATCGCTGGCCGCGGTACGACGTGCAGAAGTAGTCCTGTTTGTATGCGATGCAGAACAGGGATTGTCAGAACAGGACGTCAAGATCGCCGGATTTGTGCATGAGGAAGGTAAACCATCCGTTGTCATCGTCAACAAGTGGGATCTGATCGAAAAGGATACACATACCATGGACAAGTTCAAAAAAGACATGGAAGTCGATCTGGCGTTCATGAACTATGTACCGTTCCTGTTCATCAGCGCAAAGAACGGACAGCGTGTCAATAAGGTGTTGGAACTGGTGGAGGAGGTCTACGCGCAGAGCACGCGCCGAATCTCGACAGGCACGCTCAATGACGTCGTGAATGAAGCGGTTTCTATGAGCGAACCTCCGACACAAAACGGCAGACGCTTCAAGCTCTATTATGCTACGCAGGTTTCCGCACAGCCTCCGACCTTTGTATTCTTTGTGAACGATGCAACGCTGGTGCATTTCTCGTACGAGAGATATCTGGAAAACTTTTTCCGCAAAACATTCGGCTTTGTGGGAACACCGATTCGTCTTCTGTTCCGAAATCGCTCGAAGGAGGAGTAATCGATCTCATGATCGGAGAATGGAACATCGTCGCAATTTTGATAGTCGCGATCGTCGGCTATTTGTTTGGGAACATGCAGACGGCACTGATTGTCAGCCGTCTCAAGTTCCGCGATGACGTGCGCCTGTACGGCAGCGGTAACGCCGGTACGACGAATATGATCCGCGTCTACGGGAAGAACTATGGCTTGATTACGTTTATCGGAGACGCAGGAAAATGCGTTGCAGCATTTTTTGTCGGACGGCTTCTTGCAAAGCTGCTGGGCTTGAACGCCGCCGATCCGGCGCAATCCATATTGCTCGGCGGATACATTGCGTGTTCCGCAGTCGTTTTCGGGCATTGCTATCCGATCCTCTATCAATTCCGCGGGGGGAAGGGAGCGGCCTCGGCATTTGCTATGATGTGGTGTATCAGTTGGCAAACCGCTTTGGTTTCTACCATTCTCGCAATTGTGATTTATCTTCTTTGGAAGCGTGTATCGCTCGTTTCGATTCTGACGTCGATTGCATATTTGATCAGTACGTACATTGTATGGCTGACCGGACACGCGGACGTATATCAATTATTCTTTGTGCTGCCGGTCGTAGCATTGCTGCTGTTTCGGCATAAAGACAATATCCGCAGATTGCTCAGAGGCGAAGAAAAAGCGATCGTCCCGAAGGACGATCAATAATCCTGCATCCTGCTGCGCAATGCGCACAGGATCTTTTTTTCCATTCTTGAAATCTGTACCTGCGAAACGCCAAACAGTCTGCCGACTTCGGCTTGCGTTTTTTCGTCGCGATAGCGTAAGCGGATCAGCGCTTGTTCACGTTCAGATAATTCATTCAAAGCCGCATTGAGCGAGAGCTTTTTGACGCAGGACTCTTCTTCGTTCTCCGTACCGATTCTGTCAAACAGGTTTCCATCGCCTTCCGGCATCGGCTCATCCAAAGAAAAAACGGAGTTTGCACTTGCGAATGCCGTAGCGAGTTCTTCTCGGGATACTGATAACCTTTGAGCAAGCGCATCGATGCAGAGATCCGGCTCTTCGGACAATGCGCGCGATACTGCCGCCGCGAGCTGCTTTGCACTTCTGGAAAACTTGATCAACCCGTCGTCTCGCAGAAAGCGCTTGATCTCTCCGGCGATCAGCGGTACAGCATATGTGGAGAAGCAAACATTCATCCGAATGTCAAAGCGGCGAATCGCCTTCAAAAGACCGATCGAACCAAGCTGCTTAAGATCATCCATCTCCACGCCGCGGTTGATAAAACGCTTCGCAATGGCTGTTACAAGCGGCAGATTCTGTTCTAACAATCGTTGTTCCGCGTCTGCGTCTCCGGTTTGCGCGGCGAGAACATCGGTTTCAAATATTCCACGATCAGTCGCCATGCGAGATATGCTTCTGCATCAAAACGGTTGTTCCGCAGCCAAGCGAAGATTCCACGATAACAGAGTCCATAAAAGCTTCCATGACAGAAAATCCCATACCGGAGCGCTCCAGCTCGGGTTTGGATGTGTAAAACGGTTTTCTCGCAAGCTCGATATCGTCAATACCGCATCCGTCATCATGTACTTCAATTGTCAACAAATCGTCTTGAATGGACATTTTCATCAAAACTGTTCGGTCTGAATGCTGCTCGTAGCCGTGAATGATCGCATTGGTGACGGCTTCCGAAACCGAAGTGCGAATATCGGACAAAGCTTCGATGCTCGGATTCATTTGGGACGCAAAAGCAGACGCAACAGCTCGTGCAAAGCCTTCGTTGCCGGACAGGGACAAAAAATATCCCCTCCGACAATGTTGTCAGAAGGGACGCATACTCTCATATAGTGATCTTTACGATCATGAGTATCCGTGGTTCCACCCATCTTTCCGGATGGCTATTATCTACTGTCAGTCTCAGCATGGTCTTATGGATATGAGACCTGACTCAGAAGCCATTTCCGGCACTCATTCAGGCTTGTAACGCGGCCCGGGCGGGCAGGATTGGTGCCACTCGGAGGTGGTGTTCAGTGCACCGGGACTCAGGATGATTCCAGCTGCCATCCCTCTCTGTCGGGTCCTGTTGTGTACCTACTGTCCTCGTCAACGTTTTACCTTGCGATGTTATCACCGCAACTTATAAAAGTCAACAATGAAATATCCTTAATGTTACATTCATACATAAAGATAATGTGAAATGATCTATATAACTGATCCCCGGCTCTGAATATGCTCATCAGCCGGGGATCTTTTTCAGCATTTATCCAAGATGGAGTATAAGGAGTATGAGGACTGCGAAAGCGGCGGCTATCACTCCTCCAACGAGAAGCGCCGCGCTTACTGCGCCTTTGATCATAGCCCGCCTTTCCTCTGTGTCGATGTATACCGGCTCTGCAGATTGCTGATGCTGAGCATCTGAAAGATCCGGAGTCTCCCGGAAGTCGCTTCTCTCCTTCCTTTCCGCTCCGCCTAACCGTGGGATGAGCAAGGGCGTCCTTTCGACCCCGCTCATGTCCGCTACTACTCTGCCGTCATCATCGTCATGATCTCTTCTGTCCATCTCAATTATGCATATACTTATCTAAGCGATCTATCCCGCGCTGTACAGCAATATGTATTGTATCTTACTATATCTCGCGCTATAGAGCACTTTGCTGTATTGTGTCATTCTACATAGCATACCAGCATTTACTCATCTACTGCCTTCGCGTCGTCATAGAGGTGGCACACTACGAAGTGTCCCTTCTCTATCTCCTT
>CALFIV010000112.1 GCA_937877295.1 uncultured Clostridia bacterium | reverse complement strand
GGGTGCGGTGCAAAAGCGTCGTCGGATGAGATTACCATGCCCGTGGACAGGAAGCTTGTTATCTACACATCCCATAAACCTGACATATATGAGCCGATCATCAAGGAGTTCGAGGAAAGAAGCGGAATCTGGGTCAAGGTGATCTTTGGAGGAACCAATGAGATCTTGGGGAGTCTGGCGGAAGGAAAGAATGAAGAAGAAGCCGACATCATGTTTGGCGGCGGCGTGGACAGTCTTTTGACCTGCCGCGACGCATTTCTTCCCTATGACTGCACGGAGAACCGTGCGGTTTCCGAAACGTATCAGATCCGTGACAACCGTGTCACGCCGTTTTCATCGCTTCCGATCGTTTTGATCTATCATACTAAGCTGGTCGATCCGGAGCAGCTTTCTGGATGGCAGACGCTGCTCGATCCCGCATGGAAGGGCAGAATTGCGTTTGCCGATCCAAACGTATCCGGTTCCAGCTATACGGCGCTGCGCACGCTGTGCGAATGTGTCGGCGGCGATCCGGACGCGGCGATGCGCGCCTTTGCGGAAAACCTGGACGGAAGGCAGCTTTCCGACTCCGGCGAGGTGCTGCGCGCCGTATCTGACGGGCGGTTTCCGATCGGCGTTACACTTGAAGAGACCGCATGGAAGTATAAGCTTGCGGGCAACGACATCGGCATGGTTTACCCGATCGAGGGGACAAGCGCCGTACCGGACGGCTGCGCAATTCTGCGCAGCGCGCCGCATCCGGAAAATGCGAAACGGTTTGTAGAATTCATTCTCGGAAAGGACGTGCAGACGATGCTCGTCAGCGAGCAATGGCGGCGCTCGGTGCGCACGGATGTGCCTGCGCCGGAAACGCTGCCGGACGCGGAAGCGCTCTCGCTGATCCGGTTTGACTATCAAAACGAGATTCGTATGCATGATGCGGTCCTCGCGCAGTGGACGGCGCTGACGGAGGTGGGCTCATGAACAAACGCGGCCTTCGGCACTCCTTCCGCAAACGGTTGTTTGTCAGCCTCGTCGTAACGACCGTGCTGTCCCTGATCTTATGCGCGGGGCTTCTGATTCTGCTGTTTCATATGAATGTAGAGCGCAATACACGCACCGAAGCAAACAGCGTGCTCGGCGAAGCGGCCGGCGTATTCAACCGGCTGTATATTGATCTGAACGAGGTTGCCGCCGCCATCGAGGAGGACGCGACGATTCGCGACGTACTGCGCGAGGCTCCGAGTTCTTCGCGCAACGGATATCTTTCGCTCTACTCTGCAACCGAGGGATACCGCTCGAACGCGCAGTTTCATCTCTACGACGCCGCCGGCGAGGAGCGGTTTTCCACCGCCGCGGTCAAGACCGGCGCGCTGCCGCTTACATGGGGCTTGCTCTACGCCGCCGAGAACGCCGACAATATGGTGTGGCGCAGCAACGCCGACGCCTACGGATGCAGCGCCGTCAAAGCGCTGCGGTCGGAAAACGGCACGACCTACGGATACGTCCTGATTGACGTCACGCGTGACGCGTTCGACGAGCTGTTTACGGGGCTGAGCAGCGTGCAAAACACGCTTCTGCTGGTGGACGGGCATTGGCGCACGGTCTACTGCTCGAGCAGCGCGCAGGAACGCTCGCTTGCGCAAACGCTGCGCGCGCAGCTGCTTGCAGGCGACGACATCAACAACGACGCGTATTCCTATACCCTGCGTCCGTTCGACGCGACAGGCTTTCTGTTTATGGTGCAGCAGCCGCAGAGCTATGCCACACGGTCGCTGCAAGCGCTGATCACCGTTGCCGTGTTGATGGTGTTTCTCTGCGCCGTGGGCTGCGTATTTGTTGCGCTGCGGCTGTCGCGGCAGCTCAACGAACCGGTGGAAAAGCTGCAGACCGCCATGGAGCGTGTTGAGGGCGGCGATCTCGAAACGCGCGTGTCGCTGCATCGCGACGATGAATTCGGCTCGCTGGCGCACAGCTTCGATCACATGGTGCAGCGGCTGCGCGACAACACCGAGCAGATGGTGCAGGGACAGCGCGAGTTGGACGAAGCACGCATTCGTCTGATGCAGGCGCAGCTCAATCCGCATTTTCTTTGCAACACGCTCGACACAATGAAATGGATGGGCAAGATCCACGATATCCCGGAGATCGCCGAGATCTCCACCGACCTTGCGGATATTTTGCGCACCTGCATCTCAAATGAGGAGTTTATCCCGCTTTCGGAGGAGCTGGAGCTACTGCACCGCTACATTGAAATTCAGCGCATCCGCTTCCCCGGCAAGTTTACATTCCGCATCGAAGTGCCGCCGGAGCTGCTTGATTGCATCATCCCGAAGTTCATGCTCCAGCCGCTGGTTGAAAACGCGATCCTGCACGGGCTCAACAACCGTGAAAGCGGCACGATTCGCATCACGGCCGAAACGCTCGGCGACGGGCGGATGCGTCTTGCGGTAACGGACAACGGCTGCGGCATTTCCGACGATGTGCTCGAAACGCTCACTGCCGGCGGCAGTCTGCGCGAGCGCGGGCATCTGGGTCTGTTCAACGTCGATACCATCCTTGAGACGCATTACGGCGCGGAAAGCGGCCTGCATTTTACCAACGAACCGGACGGCGGCGCGACCGTATCCGCGATCCTGCCGATCTCGAGAAAGGAGTCGTTATGCTGACTGTACTGATCGTGGAGGACGAGATTTACGTCCGGAAAGGAATCGTGCTGACCGTGGACTGGGCGAAGCTCGGCTGCACGGTCATCGGCGAAGCGACCAACGGCGAAGAGGGGCTGGAGGCGGCGAAGCGGCTGAAGCCCGATCTGATTGTCACCGATATCAAGATGCCCAAAATGGACGGGCTGACGATGATGGAGCGGCTGCGGGACGTCGGCGTGGAAAGCGCGGTTGTGATCCTGACCGCGTACAGCGATTTCTCATATGCGCAGCAAGCACTGCGGCTCGGCGCTGCCGACTATCTGCTGAAGCCGTTTCATGACGGCGAGCTCGAACGCGTGGTGGAACGCGTCCTGGAGCGGAGCGCATCCAAAAACGCGCCGCTGCCGGACCGTCTCCCGGCGCTGGAAGCAAAGGGCGGCGAAAAGAGCAAGTATGTCAAAGAAGCAATCGGTTACGTTACCGAGCATTACGGCGACGCCGACCTGACAATCGGCATGATCGCGGACAGCCTGCACATCAGCGAAGGCCACCTGTCCCATGTGTTCCGTCGTGAGACCGGCTATACGCTTGTCGAATACCTTGCGCAGTACCGCATCCGCATGGCGACGCAGCTTTTGAAGGACGTACGCGTCAAGATCTACGAGGTTGCGCAGGCCGTCGGCTTCCACGATATTGCCTATTTTTCCGGTACATTCCGCAAGTTCATGGGCCAGACGCCGTCCGAATATCAGAATTCCCATTGATCCCCTGCCGGACGCGTACGCCGCTTTTGGGGAAAACCATTCCAATCCGCACAAAAGAGGAGCGAAGCCAAACGGCTTCGCTCCTCTTTTTGACTCGAATCAATGCTCGGCTTTATATGCCGTTGCCGCCTGCCAATAGGCGTACAGCGACGCAACACCGTTTTTCGCATTCGTGTTGTCCGCGTATTCGCTTGCGGTCAGCACGCCGTATATGTACGACATTACGGAGACGTTGATGTACGCATTTGCGTCGCTGTTGTCGGTCGTTACCGTCACATTGTGCGTATCGCCCAGCTCATGCGCAGAGATGTTCGCAATCTCAATCTCATAGCAGCCGTCGTCTCCCTGCAGAACCGGCGTATACTCTGCGCCGTCCAGCGTCACGGTCGGCGTATCCGTATACCCATCCGCCGGACGGACGTATACGAGAATCGCCGTTTCGCTGTCAAGCACCAGCGCATATGACGGCACTCCGTTGAGGTTCGGATCACTGTTGTTGCGATCGACCGCATGGCCGCTTTCGAGTGCGCTTGCGATTGCGGTATGATCATAGCTCTCCGCGTAGTACCGATCCATCGGCAGATACGCGTCGTCTCCCTCGCCGAGCGTAAAGTCCTTTGCGTCTGACATGAAGAGCTGCACATAGTGACCGTAGTCCGCAAGTGCATCGATCAGTTCAACCGTCGTTTCATCGAAGCTGCTGTTACGCGCATTGAACCTGAACGAAGTCATATACCGCATAACCGAGTACGTTTCGGTGACCGTCTGGCCGTCGCCGTAATGGAACGTTGCTGTGATCTTATCGCCCATCTGAATAGCGTTCACATAACAGGTGAAGCCATAGCGCGTGCCCGCTGCGTTCGTCTGATTCGCGTTGAACGGAACGCGCTCGGCGGAAACGCTGCCGCGGCCCGAGATCTCGAACGTCATGTAGCTTGCTTCCTTCTCCGCGTCGGAAAGCATGGAGAGATCCATGAAGAAGTTCACGCCGATCTGTCCCGAAAGCACCAGCGAATGCGATGCAAACGACGGGACGGCGGTGTTTTTCGTCCACTTGGCGTACAGCGCCGTCCACGGTTCTGTGACGGTATCGTTTTCGAAGTCCCACGGGCGGAAGTAAGTCTCTGCGCCGCTTTCCTCCCAATGGTTCAGAAGATCGCCGAGGTACAGTGTTTCCCCCTCGCTGACGGTAACGTATTCTACGACTTCCGCCCACCAGTCATAGTGTTCCCAATCCTGTTCATACCAACCGCCGAAGATGTAACCGTCTCTGGTCGGTTCTTCGGGCGGTGTGATCGTCGCGCCATACGTTGCCGTGATGACTTCGCCGCTGGTGTTGTAAAGCAGGTAATCTTCATAATCTGCAATGAATTCGACTTTGCAATCAGAATGCTTGAACGTCGCCTTGACTACGGCGTTATTCGAAGGCATCGTGAATGTGGTTTCAGAGATGGCATGCGTTATAAAAGTACCGGAAATGCCATCCTCGCACATGTAGACCAGCGTGTCAAGTTCATAGTACTCGTTTGGCGTGACTGTGACGGTGACGGTTTCGCCGGCCGCCGCGATCTCCTTATCGACCGTGACCGTTCCGTTCTTATCCGCGTCGTTAACCATGACAAAATACTTCGAACGTTCCGCTTTGATACAGTTCACATGCCAATCGCTGCCGCCGTCTTTGTCCGGACGGAATCTGATGTTGTAAATGCCGCTTTGCGGGATCTCGTTTTTATAAGAACTATTACTCTGATCACCGTAGTTGTTGCCCATTCCGTCGGGATACCATGTCTCGGCAGTCACCCCGTCAGGTGAATAAACAATCTTGAACTCGCTGCTGAACGAGCTTGTACGCGTCAGCTGGACGTCATTGATGTAGTATTCCGTCGCCCCCGCGTCGGTGTTCTGCGTCAATTTGTATTCCGGCAAGATGCCCCAACCGGTCATCGTGCCGACGAGGTAATAGCCCGCGTCCTCTGTGACCTCAACCGGGTTCGTGCCGCCGCCGATCGTGCCGTAAACATCCCACGTGCCGCCGCCGCTGTCCCAAGTACCGTCGGTTACCTTATACCAGTTCTTATCTGACGGAACGGTCAGGTCCGCCGTCTGATTCCATTTGTTGCTCCAGTTGTTGTCCGTCAACGCCGGATCCATACGGCAGAAGATGACGTTCGTGTACGAATTCGTGATCTCTGCAGAATAAACGTTCGTTTCGCCATCAACGAGGCTCATACTGTACCAATGCTCGTCCCCGCCGAAGGTGTAGACCGCAAAACGTGCGTCGTCGTTCATCCAGTTCGAAGCCGGTGTCAGATACAGCATCTGCGACGAAGTTGTCGGAGGCGTCGGCGGTTCTGCATCTGTGGTCTTGTAAACGACCGCTACGCCGGTCGCACCGACGTAGCCGGTAATCTTGCCGTTCGTGACCGCAAAGATGCTGCCCGTGACCTCATCCTTATAGATACCGTCGCTCATAAGATGCGCAGTAAGCTCGACCCAGCCTGCACCGTCGAGCTTTGAGATAACGACGCCCGCGCCGTTATTTGCATTACCGCGCTCGATCCACGTGATCTTCGCGTTCTGATCGTAGGAGAGGTATTCGCCCGTGCCGACGTAGTGTGTCTTAAACTTATTGACCTCGGCGACCGCGGTGGACTTCCAAGACGTATCGGAACTGGCAAGTCCCATCCGCTCGTTCGGACGCGCAAGATACAGCGCAGTGGAGTGTGCTCTTGCGCCGACGATCGCCCACGTTCTGACGATCTTATCAGAGGAAACGCCGGTAGAACCGCCGTCCTCATAGGTGTCGTGCGACTCCGCCCATAGGACATAATCCTGCGGATAGTCGCCGCGCGAGTATGTGCCGACCGCCAAAGCACCGGCATTCTGATCCCGGACCGCGTCACGCGCCGCGTTTCCGGTCTGGCTGTCGGTCAGCGCCATATAGGTGATAAACTCATTGACCCACGCGTCGCTGCCCGATCCGCTTAGTGATTCGCCGTAGATAAACAGATTGTTCGCGCCTGCATAGTCGCGAACGCCGCCGAGCACGAACGGCCAGAAGTTGCTGCCGCAGCCGGAATCGCCCGGAAGCTCGATGTGCTTTGCCGCGTCGAAGCGGAAGCCGTCCACGCCGCAGTCCACGCATTCCTTGAGGAAATCCAGAACCATCTGCTGTACTTCGGCATTGCCGGTGTTCAGATCCGGCATGCTGAGGTGGTACTGCGTCATGTTGTAGCGGCTGCCGTCGTTCGTACCGTTCTCACTCGTATGGTAATACCCCTTGCTTCCGTCGGAATCCTGCAGCTCATCATCGACCTGATCGCTGACGTTATAAGTGCCGCTGATGGTATAGCCGCCGCCGCTTTTATTCGCAACATGGTTTGCGACAACATCAACGATGACCTTGATTCCGTAACGATCCGCCTCGGCACACAGAGACTGCAGCTCCTCCTTGCTGCCGAGCCATGTTTCGCCGCCGTCCGCAACACGAAAACCCAGCGGCTGATACAGCTTCCACCAGTTGCCTCCGGTGTCCGTCCATGAGCCGTTATAGTCCTTCGCGGGCTGCACCGGCGAGGTCTGTACGGCAACATAGCCTGCCGCCGCAATGTCCTCCAGATTTGCTTTGATCTCGTTATACGACCAGTCAAAGCAATGCAGAATTGCGCCGCCCTGCACAATCGCCTGATCGATCGGTCCGGATTCCGCAACTGCGGTCGGCATGAAGCCGCCGACACCGAGCACGGACAGCAACATGATAAGCGCAAGCATCATGCCAAACAGTCTTTTTTCATGTATTATCGCCCGACTTCTTATCTGACGATCAACTTGCCATAGAAGACATCGTTACCTTGGCTAACCCTGACGATGTAGAGTCCGGGTGTCATCCTGTCGTTGCAAGGCAGTTCGACGTTGCCTTCGCCGTGTCCGCTATAGACGCAGGCGCCTTGGGCGTTGAACACCTCGACCTTGGCGTTGTCGATGCCCTCGGGCAACACGATGCTGACTTGGCTGCCGCGTTCCACCGGGTTGGGGAATACAACCAGCGTCTTGCTCTCGGTGTTGACGGCCTCGTCGTTGGTCACAATCTTGTTTCCGCCCATGGTGAGCATGATTTGGTTGTTGGAGGTGACGTAGGTGCCGCTGTAGCTGGAGGGCGAGGCGGGGTTGTAGTTGGTGTTGTCGCTGTAGATGCGCAGG
>CALFIV010000111.1 GCA_937877295.1 uncultured Clostridia bacterium | reverse complement strand
GTCTCATCGGTATGGGCAACAACCCGATGGTCGGCGCAACGGTCGCCGTTGCGGTTGCGATCGCGCAGGCTCTGTAAGAACGATCCGGGAGGGCGAATCAGCCCTCCTGTTTTTTTGGGGAGGGGGGTATATGGAACAGCATCGATTCAGCGAAGGGCCGCTGCTTGATCAAAACGGAAATCTTTGTGAGCCCGGTTATGCAACTGCGCTTTTGAAAGCATATGATCGCACCAAGATCAAAGCCGGAAGACTGCGCATCAAAGAATGGGATTACTATCTCATCACCAATGATCGGTGGGGAATCGCACTGACACTTGACGATAACAGTTATATGGGCATGGTATCCGCATCCGTACTTGACTTTGCCAACGGCAAGGAAAAGACGGTGTCCCCGATGTTCTGGCTTCCGATGGGCAAAACCGGTTTTCCGTCGTCCTCCCAATCGGGCGATGTGCACAAGACTCTAAAGCATGCAGCCGGTTCATTTACGCATACAAAGAACGGCAGACATTTGCAGTTTCGTATCGATCGTTTTCTTGACGATAAACCGTTTGCGTGCGATATATTGCTGAGCGACGAGCCGAAGGATTCAATGGTCATCGCAACGCCGTTTTGCAAGCGCGGACATTTCTATTATAATCAAAAGATCATCGGCATGCGAGCCGAAGGATACTTTGCGATCGGAGAAGAACGCACCGACCTGCATAAAGCAGACACCTTCGGTCTGCTTGATTGGGGAAGAGGCGTATGGACGTATCGCAACACATGGTACTGGAGCGCGGCGCAGGGCGTAGTCGACGGGCATGTGTTTGGATTCAATCTCGGATATGGGTTCGGCGATACCGGCGCGGCAAGCGAGAACATGCTGTTCTTTGACGGAATCGCGCACAAGCTCGGCCGTGTCAATTTCGGTATCCCCCAAAAACCAGATGGAACAGACGATCTGCTTTCTCCGTGGCATTTTACAGACGATGCAGGCCGTGTAGATCTCATGTTTCAACCGATTCTTGATCGTGCGTCCAAGACAGACGTGCTTGTCATTTGCTCCGATCAGCATCAGGTATTCGGACGCTTTTGCGGCGTTGTCCGACTCGACGACGGACAGGAAGTCAAGCTGCAGAATCTATTGGGATTTGCCGAAAAGGTATACAACAAATGGTAATGCAATGAACCTTATAACCTCCGCTTCGCATAACATGAAGCGGAGGGCTTTTTATGATTACAGAGGAGTTCAAAGAGTATCTGCTGGAGCAGGTACGAAACCACAGCATCTACGTTTGGGGCGCGCAAGGCCAGAAGAAGCCGACTGTAACGGAGGCGTGGATCAGAAAGCGCGAAAAGACAAAACGCAACGCAGATCGCGCAATCGCGCATTGGAAGAAAGAAGTCGAAGCCGGTTATGGAGACGTACTTCGAGCATTCGATTGCTCCGGGCTCGGCACATTTTTCTTTCTGAAACATGATTTGATCGATCATGACGTCAATGCGGAAGGCCTGCGCTTACAATGCCGCGAAATCAAGAGAAACGAAGTCAAACCAGGCGATTTTGTGTTTCGCATGAACGGGGGCAGAGCAGTCCATGTTGCATATGCGATCGACGGCGATCGAGTCGTGGAGGCAAAAGGCAGAGACGACGGCGTCGTGTTCGGACGTGTATCAAGCTTTGACCGATATGGCAGACCGGCGTTCTTCGATACCGCGCGTATTCTGCGCTTGACCGATCCTTACATGCGCGGAGAAGACGTCAGACAAGTGCAGACAATGTTGAAAAACGCCGGATATGACCCGGGACAGCTTGACGGTATCTATGGCAAGAAAACAGAACGCGCCGTAAAACGATTCCAGAAGGATCATAGATTAAAGGTAGACGGAATCGTCGGTAAAATGACGTATCAGGCGCTTGGCCTGCCCTACACCGGTTAACCATTCGGTATGCAGCGGAACAGATTTGCATACCATGGAGCAGGTGTGGGGGATGGGGAAGCGGTTGGCTGCACCGGTTCGGCCGGAGTGGACGTTTCCTCAATGATCAGATAAGTCGGCTGTGCGGTTGGCACGGGTGTGGGAGGATAATTGTATTCGTCTACGATCAGATCTGCGGTAAAAGCGATTTCGTTTTCAAATGCAATGGAGACAGTTCCGGCTTTTGTACCGACTGGCGCATAGTAAGATCTGACGTCGTATTGCAATAGCTCTTCCGGAAACGGATCAAGCGCGAAGGCGTCTGCCTGCCAGCGCGGCAACGTCAGCGTCGAATCATGATCCCATTCAATCCTGTAGAGCACAGCTTTCGCGCCGTACAGATTTTGATCCAGTGTAACGGAATAGGTGTCAGGCAGACACAAGTCGATGATGTCGTCGATCGTGAGCGTCACGGTATCATTGCGAAACGCATAGTCAAACAGGCGGATTGCGTCGTAAAACCGCTGAATGGAATACTTGTCTTTTTCAAGGCCCTGTTTGCCGTCAGGCGCATTTTCGCCGTGCAGCAGTACAACCAGATATGTGGTATTGTTTCGCCTTGCAGCGGCGACAAGACATTTTCCAGCAAGATGCGTATCGCCTGTTTTGATGCCGATTGCATAATCATATAAGCATGAACCGGGTGTATAAGATTTTGCAGTCGCATCCCGCAAAAGACGATTGCCGGAATGCAGAACGATCTCACGTCCGTCGGAAGAACGCGCCGTATATTCAACGGTAGAGACGATCTTTGCAAAGGTTTCATTCTGCATCGCGTATGCCGCGAGAATAGCCATATCGCGCGCTGTCGTATAGTGTTGGGCATTGTGAAGTCCGTGCGGATTTACGAAATGAGAATGCATCATGCCGAGCGCTTCGGCTTTCTGGTTCATAAGCTCGGCAAACCCTGCAACGCTTCCGCCGACATGTTCTGCAATCGCAATCGCAGCATCGTTGCCGGAAGGGAGCATCAGCCCATAGAGCAGATCGATCATGGGATACGCCTCACCGGGCTTCAGTCCCATTTTGGAATTTTTTTCGCTGAGGTTGCAGGCACGCTTCGAGACCGAGACCATATCATCCGGCGCGCTTTGCTCCAAAGCGATGATACAGGTCATGATCTTGGTGGTGCTGGCCGGATACCGTTTTGTATCCGCATTGCGCTCAAGTCCCAGAACGGCATGCGTTGGGTCGTCCATATTCACCAAAAAAACGGAATCCTCTGCGAGCGATTGAAGATCGAATCCTGTCGAATCGGAAGATTCGGCGCTGCCGTCGAACGGAAGCAGAAGGAGGACACTCAAAAGCAGGCAGAGGATGATTCGTTTCATAGGCGTTCCTTATCTTTGGCGATAACCGGATTCGCGTGCTCGCTGTGCGGCTTTGCGCCGTGCAGCTTCACGCTTGCGCCGCTTCGCTTCGGCGTTCAGATACACGATAAACATCGTTACGCACAGGATCAGCAGAACAAAGATGATCGGCAATACAATCAGCACCCAGCGCAGATTCTGCGGTACGCCGCAGCCGCCGTCAGACTCCGATTCGACGGTTACGGCAGTGGTGTTGGCGCTGCCGATCAGACTGACGCCGGTCGAGGAGGTTTGCTGCTCAACGTCGATCTGTGCCGTACCTTCTTTCACGGAGCGTGTCGCAAGCAGATTGGCGCTCAAAAGGACCTGACCGTTATAGCTGTAGACGACGCTGCCGATGATCGCACCGTCTCCGATCGGAGCATAGATGCTTGTGAAGGTCGGGTTTGCGACGGCCTTCATATTTGCCTTCATGCCGTCCAGCGTCGGCTTCATGAGCGTAATGGTCGTATCGAGAGCAAGATCAGCGCGAACCTTCAGCACGCCGCCTTGAGAATCGTTGTCGGACGCATTCGATATGGATACTTCAAACTCGATTGGCATTCCGAGATCGACAAGATCCTGAACCGTCATCGTACTGGTCATATCGTTGAATGCATAGTCAAACAACGCCGCCGCATCCTGAAAACGTCTCGCATTGTATTTATCCTTGCGCCCGTCGGACCATCCGTCATTGTAATCGGGATCATTCAACGTACCGCCGTACAGAACGGCAATCAGAGTAACGCCTTCTTTTTCGGCGGCAGCGATCAAGCACTTGCCTGCTGCATTCGTATCGCCGGTTTTCACGCCGATCGCGTTCTCATACAAACAGGATATCGGCTTTTCCAAGGTTTCCGTTGCGGGCATGTCCACGAGCATCCGGTTGGAATTGACAAATGAAAGCGCACGCGGACCGGTTGAAGCCGTGTAGGACGTTGTGCCGACGATGGTGCGGAACTCTTTGGATTTCGGGCTCTCGTTGAGCGCATAAGCCGTCAAACGCGCCATATCGCGTACGGTCGTATAATGGTTCTCGTTCTGTTTGCCGTGTACGGTTACGAAATGGGAATGCGTCATGCCGAGCGTCTGTGCTTTTTCATTCATCATCGTCGCAAACGCATCTGTGCTGCCGGCGATATGCTCGGCAATCGCGATTGCGGCGTCATTGCCGGAGGGCAGCATCATGCCGTACAGAAGATCGCGCATGGAGTAGGTATCGCCTGCCTCGAGGCCCATCAGAGAGTTGCCGCGACCGAAATCAACGGCTTTTTCGGATACGGAGACCATATCGTCGAGATTGCCGTTTTCAAGCGCAATGATGCACGAAAGAATCTTGGTCGTGCTTGCGGGATAAACCTGTTTGTCCGCATCCTGTTCGATACCTTGATAGGAAACGGTCGGATTGTTTGCGTTTACAAGAATATAGTACGGTTCGTAAATATCAAGATTCGGCGTATCCGCCTTTGCGGAACGCAAAGCAGGGACGGCAGCAAGAAAAAAGAGCAAAGAAAGACAAACTGCAGCAATACGTTTCATATCGAAAATCCTTTCGGAAGACAATTTCAAATGTACTATCAGTTTACTTTGAATATTTGCGGTTGTCAATGCATAAAAGTGTTGAATCTTTGTGAATAATCTTTGATACTGTCAAACGCTAAACAGCAGCTTTGCGTCCAAATCCTGATCGTTCAACGTCAATACCGCAAGGCTGGGACCTTTGGATGTGCGGGGACGGGAGAGACTGCCGGGATTGATCAGCAACACATCATCCTGACGTTCCATCGAAGGCACATGCGAATGGCCGAACAGCACCACGTCGCAGCCGTGCTCCTTCGCAAGGTAATACAGATTCAGCCGTCCGCCAACCGTATGACCGTGCAGCAGCAGAAACCGTTTCCGATGCCAATCGATTACCTGCATCAGCGGCTGACTCGAGAACGGATCACAATTACCTCGAACGGAAACAAAACCACAGTTCAATCTTTGCGCGAGCCGCGGTGCGTCCTCTGTACAGTCACCGAGATGCCATAACGCATCCGGCTGCCCGAGACGTGCGGTAAACAATGATAGGTTTTCAATACTCCCGTGTGAATCAGAGATCACAACGATGCTCGACATCCAGTGCCTCCTTCAGCTTCAGCAGCGCACGCTTGCGGTGACTGACAGCGTTCTTTTCATCCGCGGTCAGTTCGGCAAAGCTTTTTTTGAGCGGTGCATAGTAAAAGTACGGATCATAACCGAATCCGTTCGCGCCGTGTGCTTCGTGCAGAATCGTGCCGGGTACTTCGCCAAGCACGACGACCGGTTTTGCGTTGTTTCTTGCCAATGCAATGCAGCAGCAGAATCGCGCGGTGCGCTGTGCATCCGGTACGTCCTTCAAAAGAGCAATCAGATGTGCGTTGTTTGCAGCATCATTGTGCGCCTCTCCGGAGAAGCGTGCGGAATAGACTCCGGGCGCGCCGTCCAATGCATCCACACAAAGCCCGCTGTCGTCTGCAAGAACGGCGTCAAACCGGCCGCCGACAAAAGCAAGCGTCTCCGATGCCTTTTTCAGAGCGTTTTCCTGAAAGGTCAAACCGTCTTCTTCCACTTCGAGCTCCACACCGGCTTCCTGCATGGTCAAAAGCTCGGAAAAGTTGTCGCCGAGGATCTCGCGAATTTCCTGCGCTTTATGCGCATTGTTGGTTGCAAGTAATAGCTTCATAATTCCTCCTGACTGCGGTATGTAAGAACCGTTTCGGACGACGGTGTCACATACAGCGTATGCTGATGAAAATAATTAACAAAGCCCGGCCGTGCACCGGAAGGCTTTTTTACATGCTTCAAAAGCGTATAATCAACCGCGACATTTTCCGATGCGGCTGCATCGCTGTGGAACGCGGCAATCATTGCAGCTGCAACAAGGTCTTCCCGGGAGGGGGAGGCGCAGTTCAGAATCACATGCGAGGCAGGCACGCCTTTTGCGTGCATCCAGGTCGCATTCGGATCGGATGTTCGGATCAGCTTTTCGTTTTGCAGATTGTTTTTCCCGACAAAGATATCCGCACCGCTCGGCGCGATATAATGCAGAGGCTTGCTCTTTGTCTGCTGCGTGCGTTTATGTTCCGAATCCGATTCCCGGATATAATGCAGCCGGATCAGTTCATCGCGGATCTCGGCGAGCTCATCCGTCGTTGTACATGCGGCAACGTTCAAAAGCTGTCCTTTCAGATAGGCGATCTCTTCTGTCAGCGTGCTTTGCTGTTCGATCGCATGCGCTCGCGCCGACTTGTTTTTTTGATAGCGTTTGAAATACAGCCGCGCATTTTCGGCAACGGTATGTTTCGGATCAAGCGGAATCTCGAGCGGTACGGGCGGCATTTCATAATAATTCTGTACAACGACCGATGTGCGAGTACCGCTGCTTTCAACATGTGCAACGGTCAGCAGTTCGCCAAACAGCCGATCACGTTCGATGCGGGATTCGTCTCCAATCATTTGCATGCATTCCGAAAGCCTTTTTTCAGTTCGCTTTTTTGCATGATCCAAAACCGACCGCAGTGCGGTTCGCGTCTTTGTGATGATTGCCTGTTCGTCACGGCTGCGATAAAAGACGTCCTGCGCTTCGCTCATCGAAGGATAGGATACAAACGCTGCATTTTGCGGATGGAAGGGAAGTACGCCGGCTTGCACAATCACAGAAGGCGTAAACCGTTTTTCTTTCAGATCGGAAAAAACGCGCAGAATCGACGGAACGATCTCTTCTTCGGAAGCGTCTTCGGAAACGATCTGCTCTGCACAGAGACGAGAGACGCCTTGAACAGCTTCGCATAGCCAGTATTTGGGCATTCTGCCGCGCGCGCAAGCTTCCAACTGATCCTTTGTTGCGGTAAACGGATGCAGTTTCTCCGCTTCGGGCGGGTTTTCGTACGGAACGTTCGGCAGGCAGATGCGCGCGGCTTGTTCCGAGATTCCAAAGTGCCGCATACAATCCATGATTGTCCCATTTGCGTCCAGCAGAAATACATTCCCGTGTCGCCCCATCAGCTCGATCACCAGCCGCAACTGTACTGCATCGAAAAATTCATTTTTTCCGTTCAGCGACAATACGGCAATACGGTTCATGCCCGCTTGCTCGAGCGCGGCAATCCGGCAGCCGATCAGGTGCTTTCGAAGCAGCATACAGAACGCAGGCGCAACGGCGGGGTTTTCGAAGTTGCGCGTAACAAACTGCATGCGTCCGTTCTCTGCATGGATGCAAAGCATCAGCTTCACCCGGCCAAGCTCCGGTGCATGTATGTGAAGGATCAGAATATCTTTATTGGGTTGCTGTACTTTGTCGATCTTGCCGCCGACAAGTCCCTGCAGTTCGCATATGCATGCGTGTAGGGAAAGACCGTCTGTCGCCATAGAAATCCTTTCGATGTTTTCTTAATTGTAAACGCTGATCAAGAATATTGCAAGTACATGTATAAAAGCAAAAGCGTCCGATAAACGGACGCTTTCTGATGCGAATACCGGGGATCAGTTGTTTTCAGCTGCGCGCTTCTTTGCCAACTGTGCCTTTTTGCGATCGGCTGCATTCTTGTGAATGACGCCTTTTGCTGCGGAACGATCTACGGTCTTGACAGCCGTGAGATACGCCTGTTCCTCAGCTTCCTTATCGCCGGACTTCAGCGCTTCATCATAACGACGGACAGCGGTCTTCAACTCGGACTTGTCCATGCGATTTCTCAGGTTTTCGCCTTTCGAAGTCTTCGCACGCTTCATTGCGGACTTGATGTTTGCCAAAGCATTTCACCCCCTGTAAGATTTGCTCAACCGATATTCACCGATACGAACGGAGTACATTTTAGCATAAAGAATTCAACAATGCAAGAATTATTTTCGTGATTTAGCGGTTTTTTTCAATATATTTCATACTTTCCGAGACCACATAGAGCATATCTTGTGCTTTCAGACGCAAAATGAAGCTATGTACACATGAAAATGCTGTTGCTCGAATAAACTGCGGTTGCGGGAGGAGACAGTGTGATGAATGTCTTTTCTTGGAGCTTGAAACAAAGTTCACAACTTCGTTGCATTTCCGCGATTGACAATCCGATAGCAGGACACTATAATAGGGAACGATGATTAGCACTCGAATCGAAAGAGTGCTAAATAGAAAAATTCAGGAGGAATGGATCATGACGTTAAAACCGTTGTTTGATCGTGTTGTCATTCGCAACATTGAGACGGAAGAAGTTACAAAAGGCGGCATTCTACTGACGAGCGGTTCGAAAGAAAAACCGCAGATGGCAGAGGTTGTGGCGGTCGGCCCGGGTGCAAAGGACGTTGAGATGGTCGTCAAAACGGGAGACAAGGTCGTCTATTCGAAGTACGCAGGTACGGAAGTCAAGCTGGACGGACAGGAAGTCATCATTGTGAAGCAGAGCGACATTCTTGCTGTCGTGGAATAATATCGGAGGTTCAAAACTATGGCAAAGCAATTGAAATACGGCGAGGACGCCAGAAAAGCATTGGAAAGCGGTTTGAATCAGCTTGCTGATACCGTTAAGATTACGCTCGGGCCGAAGGGCAGAAACGTTGTTCTCGAAAAGAAATTCGGCGCACCGCTCATCACGAATGACGGCGTGACGATTGCTAAGGAAATCGAACTGGAAGATCCGTTCGAAAATATGGGCGCGCAGCTTGTCAAGGAAGTTGCGACCAAGACAAATGACGTAGCCGGCGACGGTACGACGACGGCGACCCTGCTGGCACAGGCAATGGTGCGTGAAGGTCTTCGCAATGTGGCTGCCGGCGCAAACCCGATGGTGGTTCGCCGCGGCATTGAAGCTGCCGTAAAAGAGGCGGTTGAAGGCCTCAAAGAGCTTTCCGTTCCGGTCGGCAACAAACATGCAATCGAGCAGGTTGCGGCGATTTCCGCAAGCGATGAAACGGTTGGCAAGATGATTGCGGACGCTATGGAAAAGGTCGGCAATGACGGCGTTATCACCATTGAGGAGAGCAAGACGATGAAGACAGAGCTCAACATCGTCGAAGGTATGCAATTCGACCGCGGCTACTG
>CALFIV010000110.1 GCA_937877295.1 uncultured Clostridia bacterium | reverse complement strand
ATGATAACGTCACTATTTTACTTTCTTTTGATGCAAATGTCAACGGATAAAAACGTCAAACCTTCGTCTTTTTCGCATAAACTGTGCCATGAAACGTACTCTTTTGCTTTTGCTGTCCCTTTTCGTCCTCGGCTGCTCCACGCCCGCAGCGCCGTGCCGGCCGTATGTGCTGCTCGCCGATCCCCCCAAGTATTTTGTGATCCTCGATTACGGACACGGAGGGTCGGACAGCGGCGCGGTCGGAATTGACACCGGGGTCTTGGAATCCGATCTGAACCTTGCGGTCGGCGAACGCGTGGCGCAGGCGTTGGAGGATCGCGGCTGCTTCGTGCTGCGCACGCGAACAAGCGCGGACGCCATCGGCAAAACGAAGCACGACGATATGGCGGCGCGCGGCGCAATCCTCTGCACCGAAGACGCGGACTGTACGGTGTCGATCCATATGAACAAGTTCTCCGACCGGCGCGTGCGCGGCCCGATGTGCTACTATCAGCCGGGAGCGGAGGAGGGGCAGGCGCTTGCGCAATCGGTGATTGACGCGCTCTGCGCCGCGCTTGAAGCGAAGGCGCGGCTTGCAAACCCCGGAAACAACTATGTCACGCGCATTCCGTCCGCGCCGTCCGTGCTGGTGGAATGCGGATTTTTGAGCAACCCGGATGACGAACGCCGCCTGCAGGACGTCGATTATCAGCAGCTTCTGGCCGACGCGATCGCCGACGGCGTGATCGCCTATCTTGAACAGCAGGAAAATTCGCCCAAAACGCCCGAAACGCTTGCGCAATCTGTCGGAAATTGATATACTGATAGAACATATCAAGAGAAGGGACTTTCGCATGAAGATCATCGAACTGAAAGAGACGATCACTGCGTCGAACGACCGTGACGCGGCGGTTTTGCGCGGGGAGCTGAAGGAAAAAGGGACGCTTCTGATCAACCTGATGGCATCGCCCGGCGCGGGCAAAACGACGCTTCTGGAGCGTACGATTCAAGACCTCAAGGACAAGCTGCACATTGCGGTCATGGAAGCAGACGTCGATTCCGACGTGGACGCGGTCCGCATCGAGCGGATCGGCGCGAAAGCGGTGCAGGCGCACACCGACGGCATGTGCCATATGGACGCAGGCATGACGCGCCGCGCGCTCGAAGCGCTCGGGGACGAGCCGTTCGATCTGGTCTTTCTGGAGAACGTCGGCAATCTGATCTGCCCGGCGGAGTTCGATACCGGCGCGGGCAAATGCGTGATGCTGCTCTCCGTGCCCGAGGGCGACGACAAGCCCTTGAAATATCCGCTGATGTTCTCGGTTTCGGACGTTCTGATCATCACGAAGACCGACGTCGCGCCGTACTTCGACTTCGACGTCGAGGCATGCAAGGCGCGAGCAAGAAAGCTCAACCCGAACATTACGATCTTTACGGTTTCCGCAAAGACGGGCGAGGGCTTTGACGCATGGGAGCAATGGCTGGAAGAAGCCGTTTCAAATTGGAAGCAATAAGGAATGATATAAAGGAGAAACAGTATGCCGGAAACCTACGACAAAAACCCACGCACGAAGTCCGTCTATGACGGAGAAGCCGAACTTCACAAAAAATACGCAGAGCTCGGCCGCCGTATCACGGACAATGTCGGGCACAAGCTCAAGGGCCTCAAGACGACCGATGAGGAATACTGGGGACTGCGCGAGATTCTGAACGAGCACGAGGTCGACGTCGCGCTTTCGATGAAGCAGCGCAAGTGGTACACGTACGAAGAGCTGTTTGCAAAGAATAAGCAGCTCGGCGAAAAGCTCTTCAAGGAGACGCTCGATCTTTTGTGCGTACACGGCTTTGTCGAGTACGACTACGGCGATCATTACGACGACAACGGTCCGATCCCGGGCGCACCGAAAGAGCTGCGCTACCGCACAAGCTACTTTGTACCGGGCAGCGCCGAGCTGTTCAATTCCTCCGTGTCGCGGATCGAGGAGAACCCGCCGGTGACGAAGATGTTCGAGCGCATGACGTTTTTGCCGCTGGAACACATCACGTCGATGGTCCGTCCGGGCGGCAACGGCATCGGCATGCATGTCATTCCGGTCGAAAAGGAAGTGCAGGCCTCGCGCGAATCGATGAGCATCGAAAAGATCTCCTATTGGCTGCAGAAATATGACGGGCATCTGTCTGCGGGCATCTGCTCGTGCCGCGCGTCGCGTGCCATGCTCGGCGAAGGCTGCACGGACGACGAAAGCGACTGGTGCATTCAGGTCGGCGATATGGCGGACTATACGGTCGAGACAGGCCGCGCGCATTATATCACCAAGGAGGAAGCGCTGGAGATTCTGAAGCGTGCCGAAGAAAACGGCTATGTGCATCAGGTCACGAACATCGACGGCGCAGATCACATCTTCGACATCTGCAACTGCAACGTCAAGATCTGCAACGCGCTGCGCACCTCGCTGCTGTTCAACACGCCGAATATGAGCAAGTCCGCGTACACCGCGAACGTCAAAAAAGAAAACTGCGTTGCCTGCGGCCGCTGCGTGGAGATCTGCCCGGCCGGCGCTTTGAAGCTCGGACAGAAGCTCTGCACCAAGGACGGCAAGGAGATCGAATATCCGAAGTCCGTACTGCCGGACCGCATCCGTTGGGGCAAGTACGCGTGGGACGAGAACTATCGCGATACGCGGGTTTCTTCCAACACCTGGGAGCAGGGCAGCGCGCCCTGCAAGGCGGCGTGTCCCGCCCATGTGCCGATCCAGGCCTATTTGAAGCTGGCCCGGGACGGACAGTACCGCGAGGCGCTCGCGATGATCAAGACGGAGAACCCCTTTCCCTCCGTGTGCGGCCGCGTATGCAACAAGCGCTGCGAAGACGCCTGCACCAGGGGCACGGTGGACGCGCCCGTATCGATCGACGCTGTGAAGAAGTTCGTGGCGGATCTGGAGCTGCGGGACAGCGACCGCTATGTACCCGAAAAGACGGTGCAGTCCATTTACGGCAAGTGGGATGAGAAGATCGCCATCATCGGCGGCGGCCCCGCGGGGCTTTCGGCCGCGTACTATCTCGCGGAAATGGGCTACGCGCCCACGGTGTTCGAGAAGAACCCCGTTCCCGGCGGCATGCTCACCTACGGCATCCCCAGCTACAAGCTGGAAAAGGATGTGATCGAAGCCGAGATCGACGTGCTGAGAAAGATGGGCGTGGAGATCAAATGCGGCGTGAACGTGGGAGAGGACGTCACCCTCGACGAACTGCGCGCCCAGGGCTACAAGGCGTTTTATATCGCCATAGGCTGTCAGGGCGGCAGGCGCCCCGGCGTAAAGAACGATACCGCCGAGGGCACGGATATCGCCGTGTCGTATCTGCGAAAGAGCTATGAACATCGAAAGCGCTTTACCGGAAGCGTGGTCGTCGTGGGCGGCGGCAACGTCGCGGTGGACTGCGCGCGGAACGCGCATCGCCTCGGCGCCTCCAGCGTCAGGATGTTCTCGCTGGAAACCCGCGACATCATGCCCGCCACCAGGCAGGAGATCACGGAAGCGCTGGAAGAGGATATCGCCATCCTGAACGGCTGGGGCCCCAAGGAAGTGCTGGCGGACGATAGCGCCAACCCCGTTTTCGTGGCATCGGATTTGCTTTCACAGGCGGAACATGGGGTTGACAGCCAGGCGATTTTGATTACAACGAGTGAGCAGTTGGCGAACGAAGTGATGGCGGAGGTGGAAAGGCAGCTTGCCATATTGCCGAGAAAGGAGATTGCGGAAAAATCCGTCGCAAACAGCAAAATCTTCGTTGTCAAAGATATGCAGGTCGCAGTGGCGATGACCAATTCGTACGCTCCGGAGCATTTGATCGTCTCCGCTTTGGAATACCGCAAGATTGCCGAACAGATAGACAATGCAGGATCCATCTTCTTAGGATACTATACGCCGGAAAGTGCGGGCGACTATGCTTCTGGAACCAACCATACGCTCCCGACCAACGGCTACGCAAAAGCATACAGCGGCGTGAATTTGGATAGTTTCAGGAAAAAGATAACTTATCAGGAAATCACGAAAGAAGGCTTGGACCTGATTGGTGATGCAATCGAGGTGATGGCGAGCAACGAACATCTTTTCGCTCATCAAAACGCCGTTGTTTTACGTCGAAAGTGATTTACTACAAAATCAGAATGTTATGTTTGAGTTAATGAAAATAGTTCGCCCGAATATCTGGAAATTAAAACCGTATTCGTGCGCGAGGGACGAGTTCAAGGGCGAAGCTTCCGTCTATCTCGATGCGAATGAGAGTCCGTACAATTCTCCGTTCAACCGATACCCGGATCCTTTGCAACTCAAGTTGAAAAAGGAAATCAGGAAAATAAAGGGTGTTGCGGAGAATAACATATTCCTTG
>CALFIV010000109.1 GCA_937877295.1 uncultured Clostridia bacterium | reverse complement strand
CCAAGCCTTCCGTCAAGCGTGAAGCAGTTATAGAAAAAGCGGAAGAGGTCATCAGAAAATCGATGATCTCAGTCCAGCAGATAGCAGCATTGCTCGGCGACAACGCCGCAGAAACGGAGATAATGCTCAACTCCATAATCGAAGAGTTCAACGTCAACAACGATGAATCCGTCAAGGGTATGTGGTGCGTGCCGAAGTACAGCAATCCGGACGGCATCATCTATTCGAACCGCGTCATCCATGCGCTTGCCTCGATGAAGCCCGCAGCGCCGGACTTTGCGCTCATGTGGGACAATGCGTACTGCATCCATGAATTTGACGGCGACTATGTGCCGTTCCCGGATATTCTGAAGCTCTGCGCCGAATACGGCAACGCGGACATGGTCTATGAATTCGCCTCAACCTCGAAAGTCACCTTCCCCGGCGCAGGCATTTCGTGCATGTGCGCAAGCGAAGCGAACATTGCGTATTTTCAAAAGACGCTGGGCGTGCAGATCATCAGCTTCGACAAGGTCAATCAGCTTCGTCACGTCCGCTTTCTGAAGGACAAGCCCACGACGCTCGCGCTGATGAAGCGCCATGCCGAGATCCTGAAGCCGCGCTTCGACGCGGTGTGCGACGCGCTGGATCGCGAGATCGTACCGCGCGAAATCGGACATTTCAACCGTCCGAAGGGCGGATATTTTGTAAGCCTCTACGCGATGCCGCAGACCGCAAAGCGCGCGCTGCAGCTTGTTAAGGAAGCGGGCGTCACGATGACACCCGCAGGCGCAACCTATCCGTACGGCAAAGATCCGTTTGACAGCAACATTCGCATTGCGCCGACGCTGCCGCCGGTCGAAGAACTGAACGCCGCGCTGAAAGTCCTTTGTCTCTGCCTGAGAATTGCGGCGCTCGAACAGCTTTTGCAAAAGCGCGCGTAATTTCGGAAAACCTTTGACATCGGCGCGCAGCAGGTCTATAATAAATCATATATAAACCACGGAGGACGCCTGTATGGAATTGAAGGATCAAATTCTGCAAACAAAGGAACGCAAAAAGGGCTTTCTGAACGCGATGCCCGAGGGAACGCGCAAGCAGATCAACATCTACACCAAGCTGGATAAGATTGCCAAGCGCTTCTGGATCATCATTGTCGCCGGTCTGATCATTTCCGGCGCGGTATACCTCGTCTCCTGCTTTGTCGCCACGCAGGAAAACCGCTTCGTGGTGCACGGAATCTTAGCGGGTCTTTGGGTCGTTGCGGGCATTGTGCTGGCATTCTGGATCAAGTCGCTTGCCGCAAAGGGTAAGAAGGCGGTCGATCTGGGCGCGCCGGATTATGTGGAAGAGC
>CALFIV010000108.1 GCA_937877295.1 uncultured Clostridia bacterium | reverse complement strand
TCTCCATGATGGACGCGCTGCACTGCAACCGCTTCACCGGCAAGGCGATCCTCTGCCACACAATCGGCGGTCTCTGCGCCGGCATTGCGGCACACTGGCTCTTTATGCTGGTCAGTCTGATCGTCGGGCTGTAATCCTAAAAAATGAAACGGCAATCCGTTTTCGGATTGCCGCTTTTTTATCCGTTCACGATGCTGAATCCGATCTCGGGATCGGAGAGTTGGAAGGTTTCGGTGCGATGATAGATATATGGTGAGCCGATTTCATCCATTTTTACGGTATCGGTGTGAAGTGTCACGGTGTTTGCAGCAGTATCCATTGAGACGGACAGATCAAAATTTGTTACATTCCACCAGTTGAATTGATACGCGGTGATGCAGATCGGTTGTACAACGTCGTCGATGGTAAGATAGAATCCATACATTCCGTATCGTCCGGCATGGATGCGTACACGCGCGCTGCCGTCACGCAAATAGTTGACTCGCGGCTTTTTCCAAATAGCGGAGTCGTCGTACGGAGTGATCGATCCGGTTTTCAGAGAATAGGGCTCACCGTCCACCGTGACTGTCACGGTACCGGTAATACGATCGCCGAGGTAGCAGCGATAATAAATATGCGGCAGAAAGGTCTTGCATAAACCGATCAGAAGACCGGTCAGCAAAGCGACGCCGGCAAGGACCGACAGAAGAATGATCAACACCTTTTTGCGGGTTCTCCTCGGTGCTTTGACGGCCGTTTCGGGGACGCTGTCGCCGCAAAGCAGTGTATCGATCGAAACGCCGAACACTTCTTTCAATCGCAACAGGTTGTCGACAGTGGGCAGGGTCTGATCGGTTTCCCATTGGCTGACGGTTTGTCGGCTGACCAAAAGGCGCTGACCGAGTTCCTCCTGCGAGAGGTTACGTTCTTTTCTGTATTGCTGAATGCGTTCTCCGACGGTCATAAACATGTCCTCCTTGCACGAGAATCATACCACAGTAGGGAAAACTTGCGCAAGCACGGCTTGCTTGCATGCTGTCAAGCGCCGCTTGCCACACAAAAGCCTTCCCCCTTTGGGCGGGGAAGGTGGCGTCGCAGGCGACGGATGAGGGGAAAATGCGAAACGCTTGGCTTTTGCGGAAGAATTGCGCTTCGCGCATGAATTGTCCTGCGGCATGAATTGCAGCAGAGCTGCATCAGAAATCGATCACGCCGGTGAGGGTGAGGACGGTCTTGATAAACAGCAGCCCGAGGACGAAGAACATCACAAGGCGGATTTTCTTGCTGCCGCCGTGAATCGCGTAGCGTGCGCCGAGGTAGTTGCCGAGCATCGAGCAGGCGATCGCGGGGACGCCGACCGAAAAGAGCACGCTGCCGTTGATAAGATAGACAACCAGCGAAGCAATATTGGAAGCAAGATTTGCTACGCGCGCACAGCCGGAGGATTTCAGAAGCCCGAAGCCGAGCACGACCGAGAACGCGATCGTCAAGAACGTACCCGTGCCCGGACCGACAAGTCCGTCGTAGACGCCGATCACAAGACCGATAAGCCCGCCCGACAGCGCGATCTTCCAAAGCGGCAGGGCTTTGGTATCATCATCGGTCTTATTCTTTGCAAACATCAAAATCACCGCGGCGAGAGGCAGGGCGGCAAGGATGACGATCTGCAGCACGGAATCGGGCAGCAGCAGCGCAATGCGCGAACCGACAGCAGCCCCGATCAACGAACCGACGGCCGCGGGAACGGCGCATGCCCATGCGATATTGCCGCTCTTTGCGTACTTGGCGACGGCTAAGGCAGTGCCGCAGCCGTTGGCAAGCTTGTTTGTGCCGGCGGCAAGCTTTACCGGAATGCCGGCAATCAGATATGCCGGCAGCGAAATGACCCCGCCACCGCCCGCTACCGAGTCCACAAACCCGGCGAGCAACACCAGCGGACAGACAATCAGATAGGTCCAAACCGTAGGCGTCATAGAACTGTTCCCCCATAGACTACTGCCATTGTATCATAAATCGTTTCGATTGTCATCCCGATCCGTGCTTTACAGACGCTTCAAATTACGGTATAATAAATTAATTTAACGCGATCGTGAGGATCGGGAAAGGACAAAGATATGCACAAAACAGAACGAATCCACGGTTTTTCGGTCACACGCGTGCGCGAGCTGCAGGAGCTCGGTGGCAGACTGGTCGAAATGGTGCACGACAAGACGGGGGCGCAGCTTGCATGGGTCGACCGTCCGGATGAAAACAAATCGTTTGCAATTGCGTTTAAGACGCTGCCGGAGGACTCCACCGGCGTGTTCCATATCATTGAGCATTCGGTGCTGTGCGGGTCGGACAAATACCCGGTCAAAGAGCCGTTTGTC
>CALFIV010000107.1 GCA_937877295.1 uncultured Clostridia bacterium | reverse complement strand
CCACGCTGCCGTTGGGGGCAAGCTGCACCTGATCCTGAAACAGCTCGGTACGCGGCACAATGCCGACCGCGACGAACGCACCGTCGGTCTCGAGATCGGAAACTTCGCCCGTCACGCGGTTTTTGAGCCGGACACCCGAAAGCTTGCCTTCGCCGAGGAACGCTTCCGGCACGCTGTTCCAGATGAACGTGATATTTTTCGCCGTTTTTGCCGCATTCGCCAAGATCGCGCTTGCGCGCAGCTCGTCACGGCGATGCACGACGTAGACCTGTTTGCACAGCTTTGCCAGATACAGCGCATCGGAAATCGCCGTATCGCCGCCGCCGATGACGGTCGCCGTGCGGTTTTTATAGAACGCGCCGTCACAGGTCGCGCAATACGAAATGCCGTGTCCGGTCAGCTCCTTCTCGCCCGGGATTCCGAGGCTTTTCGGCGAAGCGCCCGTCGCTAAAATTACGGTCTTTGCCTCGACCGGTTTGCCGTTGAACAGAAAATGCTTCGGATCGCCGGTCAGCACAAGGTCCGTCACCGCACCGTAGGATACGTTCAGCCCGAATTTCGCCGCATGTTCCTCAAACCGCGCCGCCAAAGCATAGCCGTCCGGGCCGTCAGAGACGCCCGGATAATTGTCGATCTGATGTGTTTTGACGATCTGACCGCCCGCAAACATTTCCTCAAACAACTGCACGTTTGCGCCGCCGCGCACCGCATAAAGTCCTGCAGCGAGCCCCGCAGGACCGCCTCCGATGATCGCAATATCCAACATGTTGATTTCTCCGTTTCCGTACAATTTCACAAATACAGTATACCGATTTTGCGGCATACGGTCAAGCCCGCGTCCGCGTATTGCAGCGAAGTTTGCAGCATGTTTGCAATTAAAAAGCCGCCGCACCAAGCGACGGCTTTTGGAAACACCGCTTCAGAAATTGTTTTGATAGATGTGCTGCGCGAGCTTTGCGTTTGCAAAGTCCACAACGATCCAGCCGGAAAGCGTGTCGATCTTCAGAAGATACAGATTCAGCGCTCTTGCATACTGATGCGGATGTCCGTACGTCGCCTCGCCCTTGGTAGACAGAAAATGGATCGAAATCTCGTCCGCGCCGGTCTTGCCTGACTGGAGTCCCTGCAGAAACGCTTTCCATTTTGCGCCTTCGTCATATTCATAACGATCCTGCACATACAGGGTATAGAGGCCGTTGTCCTCCGCAACGATGTTTTGATTCACATCCTCATGTCCGCTCTGATTCTCCCACAGAAGCGGAATGCCGCTATTTGCGCCGAGATTCGCCTCGTCCGCATAGCGGCGCATCAGCACCAGTCTGCCGCGCGCTTCACCGACCGTCGGAATGCGATCGGTCAGCAGCCAACGATCAGGGTTTGCTTCACAGTACGCGTTCAGTAAGCTTTCAAATGTTTCGACCGATTCGTCGCCGTGTTCCTGCTTGACGGCGAATACGACCGTCTCCGTCGGATGCGCATCCAAAAACGCGTAGCAGTCTTCGAGCACCGCGTCGAGATACAACGCGTCCGCCCACGGCCATCCGGATGTGATACAATTGGTGAAGCCGTGCATCAGTTTCAGCTTTTCTCCGTCCGCCCCGAGGCGGATATCAAGATAGCGGAATCCGGCTTCCAGCTGCTCGCCGACCGTCAATGCCTGGCATTTGGAAAAATACGCAAGCTGCACATTCTTGGTCGCCGAATCGTGCGTACCGGGAAGAACGACCTCCGACAGCATGCGGCCGTCGTCGAGCTTCGCCATCCAATCCGCGGAATCCTCCACCGGCGTGCGATCCGCCGTTTCAAACGCCGGTACAATGTACATCAGAATGCCGGCGGTCAGAAGCAGCAGCGTCGGCAAAACCCATAAAAGGTGCAGCAATCTCTTTGCTTTGAACTGTCTTTTTTCCATACGATTTCTCCTTTTCTGTCTGCGCGGCTTCAATCCCGCATCGCTGCAAGAAACGCGTTTGCCTCGCGCAGCACGCGCTTTGCGGTTTCAAACTCGAACGATTGCACCGCTTCGTCATAGGTCATCAGCTCCGCGCCGGAAAGCTCCGACTGCTGCAGCACGATTGCCTGTGCGCTGAACTCTGCCGCAAAATACACGATCGTTTTGATCACGCCGGGCTTGCTGATCAGCGGCCGTTCGACCTCGGTCCGAAACCCGTCAAGCAGCGTAACGTCCAGCCCGACTTCCTCTTTGATTTCACGCAGCGCGGTCTCACGCTCTGTTTCTCCGGGCTCGACATGTCCCTTCGGGAAGCCGTGCACGCCCTTTTTCGACCGCACGATCACATAGCGGATCTCACCGCCGTCCCTTGTATATACAACTGCTCCGCAGGATTTTTCTCGCATGCGCCGTATTCCTTTCGCTTTATGCATCGGGTATGCGCTCACCGTGAACACGCACACGGCCGCCGTCCGGACAGGCAGCGTCAAAATACGGTACGCGCGCATCGCCGTGATCTAATAGCCCGCCGTTTTTCAGCGCATACACAGACGGATAAATGCTGTTCCAAAGCTCATGACAGATCGGCGGACAGAGATCGTCGATCTCAAATGTGTCGCCCTCTTTCAGATAGTTGCATCTGCAGTTGCTTTCGATAACGGTCAATCGTACTTTCATGCTGCTATTTTACCAAATGAAACGGGTTTGTTCAATAGGAATCTGATGTTTCTCGCCTGCGGGCTCGG
>CALFIV010000106.1 GCA_937877295.1 uncultured Clostridia bacterium | reverse complement strand
CGTACCACGCGAGCGTGCCGATCGCCGTCATGCACTGCGTGCCGTTGATCAGCGCGAGGCCTTCCTTTGCAAGCAGATGGAAGGTGGGAAGCCCCGCCTTTGCCATGGCTTCCGCGCCGGACATGCGTTCGCCCCGATAGGTCGCTTCGCCGCGTCCCAAAAGCACCAGCGCCATATGTGCGAGCGGCGCCAGATCGCCCGAAGCGCCCAGAGAACCCTGCTCGGGGATGACCGGATGCACGCCCTTGTTCAGCATGCCGATCAGCGTCTCGATGATCTCGCGGCGGATGCCGGAATTGCCCTTGCAGAGCGCATTTGCCCGCAGCAGCATCATGGCGCGGACGGTTTCTTCATTCAGCGGATCGCCGACGGCGACGCAGTGCGAAAGAATCAGGTTTTCCTGGAGCTGCGCGCTCTTGTCGCTCGAAATCGTGATCTTCGAGAACTCACCGAAGCCCGTCGAAATGCCGTATACCGTGCGGCCTTCTTCGACGATGCGGTCCACCAGCGCGCGAGACGCGTCGATGCGCGCATACGTGTCGGGCGAGAGGGAGACGGCGGCGGAAAACCGCGCGACCGCAACCACCTGCTCAATGGAGAGGGATTCCCCGTCCAGGGTAACGTGACGAATGTTTTCTGTGAGTGGATTCATGTTCGTTCCTTCCTGCAAACAATATTGGAATTGCCGATCAATTCATTATAATATTTGCGCCCATCGGTGTCAAACCCTGCGGCGGCATTTGGAAAATATAAAATAAAAGGAAGCGTTTTTGCCGGCGCATCTTTCATAGAATGTTCATCCATTCCGCTCGCGAACTGTGCTATACTGAACAGTAACAGAAAAAGAGGAGAGAAACGACATGAATCTTCGTTTCAAAAACGCGCGCATTCTTCCGTTTCAAACCGAAGAAGCGACGATTATCGAGGGCGAGCTTTGGGTACAGGACGACCGTATCGCATTTCTGGGCGATCCGAAGGACAGGGAGCTTCCTGTGTTCGACCGCGAGATCGACTGCAAGGGCAACCTGATTCTGCCGGGCTTCAAAAACGCGCATACACATTCGGCCATGACGTTTCTGCGCTCGTTTGCCGATGATAAGCCGCTGCATCAATGGCTGCATGAGGACTGCTTCCCGATGGAGGCGCATCTTACCGGCGACGACATCTACGCGCTGACGAAGCTTGCCGTGCTCGAATACGTCTCGGGCGGCATCACGGCGGCGTTCGATATGTACTATCACGTGGACCGCATCGCCGAATGCGCCCGCGATACGGGCTTCCGCATCGTAATCTGCGGCGCGGCGAACGATTTCGGCGGGACGAAGGAATCCACAAGGCGCGATTTCGAGGAAATGAATCGCTTCGATCCGCTCGTTTCCTGCCGGCTCGGCTTCCATGCCGAATATACGACGAGCGAGCCGCTGCTCAAAGATCTCGCGGATCTTGCCGCGGAATACAAAGCGCCGGTGTTCACGCACATTGCCGAAACCGCGTCCGAGGTCGAGGACTGCATTTCGCGCACCGGCATGTCGCCGATCGCGTATCTTGATTCGCTGGGGATGTTCCGCTACGGCGGCGGCGGATTTCATATGGTGTTCCCGATGCAGGGCGACATCGAAATCATGAAGGAACGCGGACTGTACGTCTGCACCAACGCAGGCTCAAACGTCAAGCTGTCGAGCGGCATCGCCCCGATCCAGACGTATTACGAAGCGGGCGTGCCGGTGGCGATCGGCACGGACGGCGCGGCGAGCAACAACTGTCTCGACTTCTTCCGCGAGATGTTCCTCGTTTCCGGTCTTCAAAAGCTGACCGTCGGCGCGGCGGCCGCGGACGCGATCCGGGTGCTGCATTCGGCCTGCTCGGTCGGCGCAAAGATGATGGGACTCGACGACTGCGACTGTCTCGCGGTCGGCAAGCAGGCGGACCTTGTGATGCTGAACCTGCATATGCCGAACATGCAGCCGCTGAACAACATTGCAAAGAACGTGGTCTACAGCGGCAGCAAGGCGAACGTCGCGCTGACGATGGTCGCCGGCAGAATCCTGTACGAGAACGGCGAATACACCTTCGGCGTCGATCCGGAGGCGGTTTATGCGCAGGCAAACGAGATCATCACACGCATCAGAAAGGCAGAGAATCGATAATGGCACACATCGAGGTCATTGCGGAATACAACGAAAAGGGCGCGATGCTCTGGGCGGACATGTATGCCGGCGCATATTCGCGCGGAGAAACGGTCGGGCAGGCGCTGGAAAAGTTTCCCAAGGCGCTGTCCGCGTTTGCCGAGTGGGCGCACGGCGCGCCGATGCTGAACCTTGCGGAATCCGATTTTGTGGTGACGCATGCGTATAAAACCGATCTCGCAGTGGAGGACGCGGACAGCGATGTGCTGTTCCCCTCGGAGCGGCTGCCGATGGATATGACCGAGTATACGCAGAAGAAGCAGCTTTGCATCCGCTCGGCACAGGACTTCGAAAAGCTTGTCGCGTCGATCCCGCAAAAGGACCGCGCGCTTCGAAAATCGCGCCGCACGTTCTACGGCAAGATTCCGTGCTCGGCCAGAGAGATGGCGGAGCATACCAACCGCACGCTTTCCTATTACGCGCAAGGCCTCGGCATTCCGTTTGAGAACGAGGGCGGACTTGCCGAGAACCGCAAAAGCCTGTTCCGCGCGATCGAAGCGACGCCGAACTTCCTTTCGCCGCGCATCCGCGAAGCGAGCGACGGCGAGCTGTGGACGCTCCGAAAGCTTATGCGGCGCATCCTCTGGCATGACCGCATCCACGCGCAAGCCCTTTACCGCCATGCGATCACCTTCTGGCAGAAGGACCGCATCGCCAATCCGTTCTGCTTCCCGACGGAGAAATAAAAAAGCGAGCTCCTTTAACATTCTTTACACGGATGACACAGAAATATCGCAAACGGATGGTAGAATGTTGTCAAAGGAGGGGGATGTATGCGAAAAATGAAACTGTGGCAGTGGATCGTGCTTGCCGTTCTGCTGATGCTTGTTTTGACGTTTGTGTTTTTCTATGCGTATTGGTTTTCCTATCGGCTGGGCGCGCGACATTGCGACGAGCAAATCGATTATCCGATCGAGGCGTCGGCCCTGCTGCTGATACCGACGGTCGTTTTGTGGATTCGAACGAAGCGGAAAAGGGGCAACCCATTTTGGGCGATTTTCGTTTCGATTCTGTTCGGCGGGGCGATCCTCTGCATCTTCGGCGGCTTGAACGGCGGCTGTCCGTTCTGCGACTATCCGCCGGATCGGGTCTATCAATGGCTTCGCACGCAGTTTTTGGGAAGTCCGCTGACGGAGACGTGGTAAACCCGCCGACGAACCGTAGGGGGCGACGTCCTCGGCACCCCGAAAAAACATGTGATTCAAGTCGCGCAGCCGGCGAAGAATCTGTGAAAAAATTGCTTGACTTTTTTTCTGCCGTCCTCTATAATGGGAAAGGTTAATTTGGCGTTATGCGCCATCACTATATTCGTAGAAAGAGGTGTAAGATATGGTACGTACCTATCAGCCCAAGAAGAGACAGCGTAGCAAGGTGCACGGTTTCCGCAAGCGTATGGCGACTGCGGACGGTCGTAACGTACTGAAGCGCAGACGCGCAAAGGGCCGCAAGAAGCTGAGCGCGTAATTGTTTGCGTGCTTGGACGTATGTCCAGAACAACCTATGCAGAGACAGAGGCGCTTGCGGCAAGCATTTCGCTTGCCGTATGTTGCTTTTTTGAGGAAAACAACATTCGGTGAATCGGTCCTATTCGCTGAAACGGCATAAGGAGTTTCGCTATACCTATCGCGTCGGGCGCTCGCAGAGTCTGCCGCTTTTGACGCTGGTTGTGGCGAAAAGCCGCAGCGCAACGGTCCGCGTCGGCTTTTCGGTGTCGAAGCGGGTCGGCAACGCCGTACAGCGAAATCGCGCAAAACGCCGGATGCGCGCAAGCATCACGCCGATGGTCGATCATCTCAAAGGCGGCTGCAACATCGTGTTCATCGCAAAGCCCGAGGTGCTCGACGCGCCGTTTGAGGAGCTGCAAAAGCAGATGGAAACGCTTCTGCGCCGCGGCGGTGTCTGGGAAAGTGAAGCATGAAACGGGCATTGCTTGCGCTGCTGCGCTTTTACAAACGTCACATCTCCCCGCTTCTGCCGAACGCCTGCATCTATACGCCCACCTGTTCGGAATACGCAATGGAAGCGATTCAAAAGCACGGCGTTCTGAAGGGCATGGGGCTCGCGATCTGGCGGGTGCTGCGCTGCAATCCGTTCATGAAGGGCGGATACGATCCTGTGCCGGAACCGAAAAAACATAAGGAGAGCATTTCATGAGTACATCCTTTTTCCTGGTCAGATGGCTTTACGCCGCAATGAACTGGGTGTATACGGGAATGAAGTCGCTGTTCAATGCGTCGAACGGCGGCTGGGTTGTCGTGCTGACGATCTTCCTGTTCACGCTCGGCATCAAACTGGTCACGGTCTTTTCCGACGTCAAATCGCGCAAGTCGTCGATTCAGATGCAGCAGATCCAGCCGGATCTCGATAAGCTCAAAAAGAAATACGGCAACGATCCGCAGCGGCTCAACACCGAGCAGAGAAAGCTCATGAAGGAGCGCGGCGTTTCCTCGTTCGGCGGATGCCTTCCGATGCTGATCATGCTGCCGCTGCTGTTCATGTTCTTCGAAGCGTTCCGCGCATGGTCCAACCAGCAGACGCTGAGCCTGATGATCGACATTGCAAACGGCAAGGGCGCGGAGACCTTCGCCAGCTTCCGTTTTCTCTGGATCACCAACATCTGGCGTCCCGACAACCTCCTCGGCGGCGGCACGCTGATGAAGGGCAGCGAGTTCTGGTCCACCTTTGCGGCGACGAACAACGTCAAGAATTTCATCTTCTATCAGAACAATGCGAACGTTCTGAACGAGATCCTGTATAAGCTGCATTTCTTCACGATTACGACCAACGAGAGCGGCGCGATCGAGTATGTACTCGCAAACGACGGCGGCTTGGCATTTGTAAAGGCGTACGAAGCATTTGTGCTTCCGATCACGGGCAACGAGACGCTGCTCGGCGGCGCATATGAGAGCATGTCGAACGGCTTTGCGATCCTGCCGCTGCTGGCCGGCGCAACGACGTTCCTGTCCTCGTGGATCATGCAGAAGAGTCAGCCGAAGCCTGCCGAACCGGACAAGAAGGATCAGAACGATCCGGCGGCGCAGACGCAGAACATGACCAAGTGGATGACCTATCTCATGCCGCTGATGTCCGTCTTCTTCTGCTGGCGTTACGATTCGACCTTTGCGTTCTACTGGATCTTCTCCAACATCTTCTCGCTGGCGGTGACCCTGATCATCAACGCAACGGTTGTCAAAAAAATGCAAACCGAACCTATGGAGGTAATTAAGAAATGAGGAGTATGGAATTCTCCGGCCGCAACATCGACGAAGCCATTTTCCATGGTCTGAACGAGATGGGGCTTTCGATCGACGAGGTCGAAACGGAGATCATTCAAAAAGAGAGCAAGGGCATCTTCGGCATCGGCGCAAAGAACGCGATCGTGCGTCTGACCGAGCGCGAAGTTCCGGTCGTTCCGGATTTCGAAGCCGAAAAGGCCGCCGCGCATGAGCGCAAGAGCGACCGCCCGAAACGCGAGCGGAATGACAGGCCGAAGAGCGACAGGCCGAAGGGCGAAAAGCGCGAACGCCGCGAAAAGCAGCCCGAAGCACCCGCGATCGCATACAGCGAGGAGCTTGCCAAAGAGAACGACGCCGCGATCTTCCTTTCGGACCTTCTGAAGAGCATGAAGATCGACGCGACCGTCGAGGCTGCCGAGACCGACGACGGTCTGCGGCTCAACATCGTCTCTGCAACCGATGGCCTTTTGATCGGCCGCAGAGGCGAAACGCTGGACGCGATCCAGTATATCGTTTCCCTCTATCTCAATAAGGACCGCAAGGAGAACGGCTACCGCCGTGTTTCCGTCGATACGGAGGGCTATCGCAGCCGTCGCGAGGAAACGCTGCGCCGCCTTGCGCGCAAGAACGCCGCACAGGTCGCGCGGACCGGCCGCTCGATCGCTATGGAGCCGATGAATCCCTACGAGCGCCGCGTGCTGCATTCGGCATTGCAGAACTTCAAGGGCGTCACGACGCACAGCGAGGGCGAAGAGCCGAACCGCCGCGTCATCATCACCCCGGACAGATAATCCGTATGGCCGCCGATGGGCGGTCTCGGCCTGTTGAAAAACTGTGTTTTCCAACAGACCGGTTTACAGCTTTCGCCTATCATCCTCCGGATGGTGCGAGCGGCGAACGCTGCAAGGTGTCAAATTCACCGCACATGTCGCTGAATTTGACGGATTTGAGAGAACGTTCGTCCTTCGATCCGTTCGCGCACGCGCCTGCAACGCACTAAAGTGATTCGTTCTGTGTTGCTGATTCCGACATACGGACTTTTTGACACGCTGTGGCCGCCGATGGGCGGCCTTTTTGTCCTCCTTTGTCATCCTGAGACGCAGTCGAAGGATCTCAGAGCGGAGCAGGTTGTGCTTCCGACTTGCATTCAGAGATTCTTCACCGCTCCACTCCGCGGCGCTTCGTTACGCAAGTGCCGTCGCGCGCTTCCACAAGCTCCGCTTCATTTCGCTTCGGCAGCAGATCGCGCGTCGCCATGGTTCAGAATGACAGAACTTTCTAAACTGCCCTAATTTTTCTATCATGGAAACCTTTGATACAATCTTTGCCCCGTCCGGCGCGATCGGCGGCGCGATCGTCGTGATCCGCGTCTCCGGTCCGGACGTCCGCGCCGTGGCGGAAAAAGTCCTGTCCGAACCGCTTGCGCGGCCGAATTATCTAAGGCACACGCAGATCGTCCGCGGCGGCGAACCTGTCGACGACTGCATGGCGGTCTTTTTCCGTGCGCCGCACAGCTACACCGGCGAGGACATGCTCGAGCTGCATTGTCACGGCGGCATCCAGACGGTGCGCGCCGTTCTTCAGACGCTGTCCGAAACCGGCGCAGTTCCCGCGCCTGCGGGCGAGTTTACCAAACGCGCGTTCCTGAACGGCAAGATGGATCTGTCGCAGGCAGAGGCGGTCATGGACGTCATCAACGCGCAGTCGCAAAGCAGCCTGCGCGTTGCGCTGGATCAGCTCGGAGGCAGCGTCAGCCGCCGCATCTGCGACGCCGAACAGATTCTTGTGGACGTACGCGCCGCGATCGAAGCGGCGATCGATTATCCCGACGAGGCGGAGCTCGACGAAGCCTTTGCGGGCAAGCTTGTCGCTGCGCAGACGGAGCTTCGCGCATTGATCGAGGAGGGCCGCAGAGGCCGCGTGCTGCGTGACGGGCTGAAGGTTGCGATCCTCGGCCGACCGAACGTCGGCAAAAGCTCGCTTTTGAACGTGCTGTTGGGGCAGGATCGCGCCATTGTGACGTCGATTGCGGGGACGACGCGCGATGTGCTTGACGAGCGCGCCGTGGTGGAAGGCGTTCCGGTCCGGCTGATCGATACGGCGGGACTGCGGGATGCGTGCGACGAGGCAGAACGCATCGGCGTCGAACGCGCCAAGAATGAAATGCAGTCCGCCGACGCGCTGCTGATCGTGCTCGACGGCAGTGTGCCGACGTCCGAAGAGGAAGCGGCGCTGCTCCGCGAAACCGCCGGGCGCAAGCGTTTGATCGTCGCGAACAAACGCGATCTCGGCACGGTGGCAGAGGCCGATCTTTCCGTCAGCTGCAAGACGGGGGAGGGGATCGCCGCGCTGAAAGCACGGATCGCCGCGTTTGCGGACCTTGCGGGGCAGTCGACGGTGTGCATCACGAACGAACGTCACGTCCGCGCGCTGGAGCTGGCCGAGGCTGCTGTGTCCCGCGCGATCACGCAGGACGAACCGGACTGCATTGCCACCGACGTGCAGGAAGCGCTGCATCAGCTTGGCACGATCACCGGCACGGACGTTGACGCGCAGGTCATTGACCGCATCTTTGCAAACTTCTGTGTAGGGAAATAAACAATGCGGCAGAGCCGCAATTCATGACCGGAGGTCAAATTCATTCACCGAAGGTGAAATTCATGTCCGCAGGACAATTCATGCGCCTATGGCGCAATTCATTACATGCGTTAAAATGCAAAACGTGTCAAGATTGTATTCCTGACACGTTTTTTGAATGGATTGTGCTTCGCACATGAACCGGCTGCGCCATGATCAGAAATCACGTCGTCGGAACGAGCCATACGAATGGGTTCATGCGGTAGAAAAAGCCGCCGAGCGGGGTGTTGGTGACCATCGCGCCGAGCTTCGGAACGATCACAAGCAAAATCGGAATGAGCATAAAGAAGACAAAGAGCAAGACGACGCCGTGTAAAAACCCGATTCCGCACGAATAGACCGCGTCAAAGCGCTTGAGCACCGGAAGCCCTCGGCGTCCGTAGTCGATCATGCGCAGAACAAACCCGAGGATCAGCCGGATGCAGACAAACAGGAACAGCAGCGACAGCGTGTTGAGCACCACGTCCACAATCGTCTGGTTGAAATAATCGCCGAGCGTGGTGATGCTGTTTTGTGCGTATGCTTCGCTGCGGATGTTCTTTTTGACCGCCCTGCCGAACGGGATCGGCATGCCGGCGTTTTCGACGACCTCCTCCAGCGTATCGTCGTCCAGCGACGCGACGGGATCGTGGATCAGCTCCACGCTCGTTTTGTTGACGTATTCGTAGCCTTCGAAATAGTAGAGCAGCGCGCCGTACAGCGTTTCGCTTTCGCGCACAGGCGCGGCAACGGCGGGGATCAGCGCAAGCGCAAGGAAGAAGGAAAGCAGCGTCAGACCGATGCTCACGGCGGAGTAGATGACGCCGCGGTAATAGCCCGCCAGAATGCACAGGCCTAAGATGATGAGGATCGGGATGGTGACCATTGACGCTCCTTTCCGGATTACTGTTCGACCGTTACGCGATAGCAGGCGTCGTCGCCGACAACCAGAAATCCCGTGTCGCCGAATTCATAGACGGCGCTCGGAACATGCTCCTGCTCAAGGTCGTTGAGGGGTTTGCCGGCGAACGAATACTGCAGAAAGTTCTCCGTGGTAAAGACGCAGATGCTGTCCTTGTGTACATATGCGCCGACGATCGGCGCGGGCAGATATTTCTGCATGACGGTGGACCACAGGTCGTCTGTTTGTGAGATCGTGATCAGACGCACAAGGCTGTTTTGCTCGTTTTCGGCAGCGTCGGGCAGCGCAATAAAGTACGCGCTCTCTGCGCCGGGCTGGAAGTCCACGACCGTGCTGCCGTATACGCGTACGCGGTCGCGCTCGGCGGAGAACCCGCCGCTGTCGTCGCGGTCGTAGCGGATGATCGCCTGCGTGCCGACGAGGAAGAGACAGCGGTCGTCGAGATACACATCATAGATGGACTGGTTGTAGAACGCGGAGGAGTAGTGGATCATTGCGCCGTTGTTGCGGCAGTCATAGATGCGTACGATGGATTCCTCGGAGAACTGCTTGACGTCCATTGTCGAAACCCACAGCAGCTCGGTTGAACCGGTGGTAACAAAATCGAACGCCACAACCTTGCTGTCGTTGTAGGAAAGCGTATTGATCACCTGAAGCTGCCGGTCGATGATCATCACGCGGTGATCGCCGTACGGCCCTTGAAACAGGATGGCCGCAAAATTCGTGCCGGCGCGCACGTCGAGGATCGTGCCGTTTGACAGCGTCACCTGCTCGTCGCTACCTTGCAATTGGAGCGTCGCGCCCGCATAGACCACTGTCATGGACG
>CALFIV010000105.1 GCA_937877295.1 uncultured Clostridia bacterium | reverse complement strand
CGCTGACGCATGCGCTGCAGGATGAGATTGCCGCGCACATTCAAACCGTCTGCGGCGTAGCGGTCGGACGCGTCGATGTGACGGTCGATCAAACGGATGAAACTCCAAAACCGTCCCGCATCAACTGAACGGAGGAATCCATCATGAAGGAATTTTGCCAACAACATAAATGGGCGATCGTGCTGAGCGTGCTTGCGGTCATCACCGTTCTACTTTTCTACTTTATCGGCTGGTGGACGCTGCTCGTCGCAGTGCTCGTCGGCGTCGCGATCTTCTTCGGCAGACTCCTCGACAACGGCGGCACACAAGCGGTGCGGGAGTTTTTCAGCCGGCTGTTTAAGGGGAAGAACGCATGAAACACACATTGTCCAGAGAAATCGCTATGAAGCGTCTGTATGCAGAGACGGTCGGCGGAACGGATACTATTGAGGACGCGCTTGAGCAGACGGAGCACGCCATGTCCGACGAGGATATGCTGTTTTCGGACAGGCTGTACGAGGGCGTGCATCGGTATCTTTCGGAGATCGACAGTGCGATCGAAGCACACGCGAGGGATTGGTCAGTTTCGCGGATTGCAAAGGTCGATTTATCCATACTTCGCATTGCGGTATACGAGCTGTTGTATGAGCCGAACATCCCGGAAGGCGCAACCGTCAACGAGGCAGTAGAACTGGCAAAGCTGTTCGGCGGTGAAAAATCCGCCGGGTTTATCAACGGTATTTTAGGCGCGATCGCCAAGGAACACTGATGCAGCGCATCGCTTTGGGCATCGATACGAGCTGCTATACCACCTCGGTTGCATGTGCGGATCAGAAGAGCATCGTCTTTGAAAAGAGGACGATGCTTTCCGTGCCTTTTGGCAACCGCGGTCTGCGGCAGTCCGAAGGCCTTTTTCAACACGTCAAACAACTGTCGCCGCTGCTTTGCGATCTGTTCAACGCGGTTGATGCATCGCAAATCGCAGTGATAGCGGTGAGCGCGTCGCCAACGGCGAAGGAGGACAGCTATATGCCGGTCTTTCTGGCCGGACTGAAGCAGGCGGAAACGCTTGCTGCGGCGCTGCGCGTGCCTTTGGTGCGCGTCGATCACCAGAGCGGTCATATCCGTGCTGCGTTGTATGGAAACGAATCGCTTTTGAATCGCGAACGTTTCCTTGCGGCACACATCTCCGGCGGCACAACGGATGTGCTGCTGGTCGAACCGCACGGCGATGCACCGTATCGCATTGAGACGATCGGCACATCTAAAGATCTGCATGCGGGTCAGTTCGTCGATCGCATCGGCGTTGCGCTGGGACTGCCGTTTCCGGCGGGCAAGCATCTCGAACAATTGGCAAACAGAGCAACAGAATATACCGTCAAGCTCGCAAGCTCTGTCAAGAACAGCAATTGCTCGTTTTCCGGCGCAGAATCCGCAGCACAGCGCATGCTGCATACCGTACCGGACGCAGAGCTGGCCTACGGTGTATACGATTGTCTCGCAAGGACGCTTGCAAAGATGTTCGCAAACGCGGCGGAACAATACGGAGATCTGCCGCTTTTGATCTGCGGAGGCGTCGCTTCGTCCGGATTGCTGCGCAGTCTCTTGCAGGAACGCTGTCGGCAGCGCCTGTATTTCGGCCGGCCGGAGTTTTCTTCGGACAATGCCGTCGGCGTTGCGCTGCTCGGCGCGGATCGGGGGCAGATATGAACGAACCGAAACAAGTCTTTACGGTACACGAACTCAATGAATATGTGGATCTCTTGCTCGGCTTCGACCCGAACCTCAAGGAACTTGCGGTCGAAGGCGAGCTGCAGGGGGTTAAACGCCATGCCTCGGGACATCTGTACTTTACGCTGAAGGATGAGCTTGCAACGGTCAACTGCGTCATGTTCAAACAGTACGTCATGGGCTTGCGCTTTTTGCCGAAGGATGGGCAGCGCGTTCGGCTGACCGGCAGAGCGACGCTCTATCAGCGAGACGGACGGTTTCAGTTGATGGCGACAGGACTGATGCCGCAGGGCGACGGCGCGCTGTTTGCGGCGTTCGCCGCATATCGGGAAGAATTGAAAAACCGCGGCTGGTTTGATGAGTCACAAAAGAAACCGATTCCGGTGCTTCCGAAAGCGATCGGCGTTGTCACCAGCGTGAGCGGCGCAGTATGGAGCGATGTACAAAAGGTGGCCGGATATCGATTTCCGAACATGCCTCTGCTGCTGTACTCCGTATCCGTGCAGGGCAGCGGCGCGGCGGAAGAGATTGCAAAGGCGATCGAACGTGCCGATCGGGAGCAGCGCTGCGACGTGCTGATCGTCGGACGCGGCGGCGGCAGCATGGAGGATCTTTGGGCGTTCAACGAACCAGCCGTAGCCGAGGCGATCCATCGCTGCTCGCTTCCGGTCATCTCGGCGGTCGGACATGAAACAGATTTTTCAATCAGCGATTTTGTAGCAGACCTGCGCGCACCGACGCCGTCCGCGGCGGCGGAGCTTGCAACACCGCAGTACGACGCATTGGTTGTGTCTCTGAAGGTGACTTACGACCGCCTGCAAAACGCGCTGCAAAACGGCATCGACCGAAAACGCAACCGGCTGCGCATGCGTTTCGGAGACGCGGTACAGATGCGCATGCGTCACGCGATCGACCAAAGAAAACAAACCGCGGATGAAGCGCATGCAGAATTGTACAGATGCATGGAACGTCTGTTCGATCAGCGACGTCACGCGCTTGAGCGTGAACATGAGCGGCTTTATGCATACGGTCCGCAGCAGACGTTGGCGCGCGGCTTCGCATTGGTCACCGGGGCGAACCGCGCTGTCATCACAAATGCAAACGAACTTACAGCGGGCGACGCAGTCACGATCCGATTCCAAGACGGAATGGTCGGCGCATCGGTAACGGGAAAGGAAAAGGCATGAGCAAAACATACGAAGAAAAACAGCAGGAACTCGAAGCAATCGTCGCAAAGCTCGAAAGCGGCAATGTGCCGCTCGAAGAGATGATCGCTTTGTATGAACAGGGTGAAGCGCTCTATCGCGAATGCACGGAAACGCTCAATGCGTACGAAAAACGGATTGAGATCGTTGCGCAAAAGGAGAACGACTGATGCTGGAACGGGAACGTGCGCAGGTAGAAGCTGCACTCAAAGCATATCTGCAGGCGGACGATTCTGCGCCGCTGCTCAAAGAGAGTATGGCATACAGCCTGCTTGACGGCGGGAAACGAATTCGTCCGTGCTTGCTCCTTTTGATCACGCAAATGCTTGGCGGCGATTCAAACACAGCGATGCCGTTTGCCTGCGCATTGGAGATGGTGCATTGCTACTCGCTGATCCATGACGATCTCCCTGCTATGGATAACGACGATATGCGCCGCGGCAGACCGAGCAGCCATGTTCGTTTCGGTGAGGACAATGCGATTCTTGCGGGCGACGGTCTGCTGACAAAGGCGGGACTGCTGCTGATGCAGCAGTGCGGTTATGACGACGCAAAACGCGCAATCTTTGAAGGCGCATATGACATGGTGAGCGGCCAAAGCGATGACCTGCATCTTACGGAGCGCAGCGCAAAAACGCTCGAGCAGATCCATCGCCGCAAAACCGGCGCGCTGTTTCGCGCGGCGTGCCGTGCCGGTGCGTTCTGTTCCGATCCGACCCGTGCGGAAGAGATGGGTATGCTCGGCGATACATTGGGCTTGCTTTTTCAGATGACCGATGATATTCTCGATGCACAAAAGGACAGCGAAGAGCAGAAGCTGACGTATGTCACGTTTTACGGCGAGGCAAAAACGCGGCAGTTGATCGAAGACGACGTATCGCACGCGCTGACGATTCTCGCACCGTTCAAGGGTGAAGCGGCGGAACAACTCAAAGATTTGATATTGAAATTACGGAGCAGAACAGAATAATGAGCTATCCGATTTTGGATACCGTCAACAGCATACAGGACCTGAAAGCGCTGCCCGAGCAGCAACTTCCGGCACTATGCGAAGAACTGCGCTCGTTTCTGATCGAGAACGTGTCCAAAACGGGCGGCCATCTAGCGTCGAGTCTCGGCACGGTGGAGCTGATCGTAGCGATGCACTATGTGTTTGACAGCCCGGAGGACAAGATCGTTTTCGACGTGGGACATCAGGCATATGTACACAAGATCCTGACCGGCCGTAAGGATGTCTTTTCCACATTGCGGCAGGAGAACGGGATCTCGGGGTTTCCAAAGCACAGCGAGAGTGAGCATGACAGCTTCGACACTGGCCATGCAAGCACTGCAATCTCGGCTGCGCTCGGCCTTGCGCGCGCCATGAAACAAAAAGGTGAATCGGGCATGGCAGTCGCTTTGGTCGGCGACGGCGCAATGACCGGCGGATTGTCGTTCGAAGCGCTGGATGATGCAGGACAGGAGAAGATCCCGCTCTTGGTGATTCTCAACGACAACCAGATGTCCATCTCCAAAAACGTCGGCGGCATCAACAATTCACTCACAATGATGCGCACCAACCGCGCATATAACGCATTCAAACGCTGGCTCAACGGAATTCTTGAAACGAGCAGCCTCGGTAAGCGTCTGAGCCGCAGAATGGAACGCTTCAAAAACAGAATCAAACAATTTTTCGCCCCGAATCTGCCGTTTGAAGAGTTCGGAATCCTGTATCTCGGCCCGATCGACGGTCACGATGTGTGCAAGGTCATCAAATATCTGCGCCGTTGCCGCGCGCTTAACAAGCCGATGATTTTGCATGCGTTCACCACAAAGGGAAAAGGTTATCCGTTCGCGGTCGAAAATCCGGAAAAATTCCACGGCATTGCGCCGTTCGAGATCATGACGGGTAAGGTCAGCCCACAGCGGCAAAAGACCTGCTCCGAGCTGTTCGGCGAAACAATGGTGCGTCTCGCAAAGGATGATCCGCGCATCATCGCGATAACGGCGGCAATGTCGGCGGGAACAGGGCTTCAGCCGTTTCAGGAAGCATATCCGGACCGGTTCTATGACGTCGGAATTGCGGAAGCCCATGCTGTTACAATGGCGGCCGGTCTTGCACGCGGCGGCCTGCGTCCTGTCGTTGCCGTATATTCGTCGTTCCTGCAACGCGCATATGACTCGCTTCTGCACGACGTCTGTCTGCAAAAGCTGCCGGTCGTGATCGGCTTGGACCGTGCGGGTCTTGTCGGCTCGGACGGAGAAACGCATCAGGGCATGTTCGATCCCGCATACCTTTCCACAATGCCATATCTTTCGGTTTATGCACCGTCGTCTCAGAAAGAGCTGGTTTCCATGCTCGAGACAGCGCTTTCCCGCGAAGAACCGGCGGTGGTACGCTATCCGCGCGGATCGCTGCCGGATGTGCCGATGAAGAATCCGGTTGTATTCGGACAATGGGACGTTGTAGAACCGATGCAGAATACCGTCATCGTCACGCACGGTACGCTGCTGCCTCTCGCGCAGTGGATCGCAAAAAAGAACGGCGTCGGACTTGTCAACGCACGGTTTCTGCAGCCGATGGATACGGAAATGATTGACTATTTCCGCACGAATCACGTTCGTCTGCTCGTTCTTGAAGAGAACACCGTGTCGCTCGGCGAAAAGCTCGCGCTTGCAGCCAATCCCTGCCGCGTTCGCTCGATCGCACTGCCCACCGAGCCGATTCCTCATGCGTCTGTCACACGACAGAGGGAGAAGTACGGCTTTACGGAAGAGCATGTTACAAACGTGTTGAAAGCGTTGATGGAGGAAGCATGACAAAAGTTCGACTGGATGTTGAAATGGTCAATCGCGGGCTCTGCCCTTCGCGGGAAAAGGCGCGCGCGCTGATCCTTGCCGGAGAAGTTCGCGTCGGCGGCGTACGCGCCGAAAAAGCCGGACAGGAAATTGCACAGGAGGCCGAGATTACGGTCATCGAAGATGCGATTCCGTTCGTCAGCCGCGGCGGTCTGAAGCTCGATAAAGCAATTCATACGTTCCCGATCGATCTCGAAGGTCGCGTGTGCGCCGATATCGGTGCTTCGACCGGCGGGTTTACGGATGTCATGCTGAAAAACGGTGCAAAGCATGTCTACTCGATCGACGTCGGATACGGGCAGCTTGATTGGTCGCTTCGCAATGATCCACGCGTTACCGTCATGGAACGTACCAATGCGCGCTTTATGGAATCGGCATGGTTTTCGGAGCAGATTTCATTTGCTTCGATTGATGTATCCTTCATCTCGCTTCGCCTGATTCTGCCTCCGCTGTATGCATGTCTGCCGGAGGGCGGGGAAGTTGTTGCACTGATCAAGCCGCAGTTCGAAGCCGGGCGTTCGGAGATCGGCAAAAACGGAGTCGTACGCGACGCGGCGGTTCACGAACGCGTCATCCGTGAGATTCTTGCGTTTTCGGAATCGATCGGGTTTACGGCGCAGGGGCTTTCGTTTTCTCCCATCACCGGTCCGAAAGGGAATGTGGAATTCCTTTTATACATTTCTAAAGGTTGTACCAAAAATATCCCAGAAATGCATAAAATTCAGGATTTGATTCCGGAAGTCGTCAAAAATGCCCATTTATTGGGAAAAAGCTGTTAAAATTTATTCATAATTTACTTGCCATTTTCAAAATCCGTATGTATAATGTATCCGTATTATTCAAACGTGGGAGGTTGCGTTATGCACCTTGTGTTTGCGGCGCATGCCGGTAAGGCAGAGCCGAAAGCTGCCTGCCGACGTATGATGAAGCTTTCCGAAGAAGCAGGTTTTTCCTGCTCGATGCTTTCGTCCGATCCGATTCCGGACGGAAACGAACAGGCTGTCATTGTTGCAGTCGGCGGCGACGGAAACTTTATTCGAACGGCACATCGTGCATGTGAACAAAACCTGCCGCTGTTCGGCGTCAACTGCGGACATGTCGGTTTTCTGACGGAATGGATCGAAACGGACTATCCAAAGGTGCTTGCGCTTCTGCAAAGCGGCTCATTCGTCATTCGAAACACGCCGATGCTGTCTGCAAGCGTAAACGGAGCACATATTTGCGATTGCTTCAACGATCTCATTGTGTATAAACACACGTTTTCGGGCGTTGCGAAGATCTCGCTTTCGATCGACGGACAAACGGTCGGGGATCTGAGCGGAGACGGGATCATTGTCGCTACGACAATCGGCGCAACCGGCTATTCGCTGTCGGCAGGCGGACCGATTGTTGCGGATGGTCTCAACGCAATGCTGCTTACGCCGATCTGTGCCCACACGCTGCAGCTTCGTCCGATTGTTGCCGCAACGGATTCCGTTGCGCAGATGATGATGGCGGACGATGGGTTTCTTGCTTCTGACGGTGACCGTATCGCTTCGGTCAAAAGCGGCGATCGGATTACGGTCACACAGTCGGAGCATTCGGTACAGCTTCTTACATTCCGCAAGCGGAATCTGTTCCGGCTGATTTCCGAAAAACTGGTATGATTTTTGACAACAGGGGTATTGAGGTATGAAAACCAAGAGACATGCAATGATTCTCAAGCTGATCGCTTCCGAGGATATCGACACACAGGAAGAATTGGCAAGGCTGCTTTCCGCACAGGGGTTTACGGTTACGCAGGCAACCGTTTCGCGTGACATCAAGGAGCTTCGGCTGATCAAGGTACTGACCGGCGAAGGCCATTATAAATATGCAACCGTAGAAAAAGCGGAGACCGATCTGCAGGAGCGGTTTATTCGTTTGTTCAGCAACTGCGTGGTTTCCATCACGTCCTCCGGCAATCTCATCGTCTTAAAGACCATGGCGGGAAGTGCGTCCGTTGCGGCGGAAGCGATCGACTCTCTCAAATGGCCCGAGATCGCAGGCTCTATCGCAGGCGATAATACCATCTTTGTAGCGGTGCGCGAAGGCAAGAACGTCACAGAAATCATCAAAAAATTTCAGAAGATGATGAAATAACGGAGGGCTATGTGCTCACTCGTTTACAAATCACCAATATCGCTTTGATCGATAAGTCCGACATTGTTTTCGATGCGGGCTTTTCTGTACTGACGGGCGAAACGGGCGCAGGCAAATCCATCCTGATCGAATCGGTCGGTTTCGTACTCGGCGAGCGCGCAAGTCGTGAAAGCATTCGTACAGGCGCAGACAAGGCGACGGTCGAAGCTGCGTTTCTGCTTTCCGAGCATTCGCCTGCCCGCGCTTTTTTAGAAGCGCATCAGCTCGACAACGGAGACGAGCTGGTACTCTATCGCGAGCTTTCGTTAAGCGGCCGCAATGTCTGCCGTGTCAACGGAACACTTGTCAACACAGCGGAGCTGAAACAGCTCGGCGACCTGCTGGTCGATCTGCATGGGCAGCATGCGCACCAATCGCTTCTGAACGTCGAAACGCATCTGGGACTTATCGACGCCTATGCAAAGAGCAATACCGACGGTCTTTTGGATCGCGTGGAACAGGCAAGGCAACATGCACAACAGATTGATCACGATCTGCGCACGCTGAAAAGCAATCTCAGAGAGCGTGAGCGCCGCATCGACACGATTCGCTATCAGCTCAAAGAGATTGACGCGATTGCACCGGTAGACGGAGAGGAGGAACAGCTCGAGTCTGATCGCAGCAAAATGCGCAATGCCGAAACGATCGTCGAAGGCTTGAATGCAGCGTATGAAGCGCTGTTTGGCGACAGCGGCGCACTGGCGACATTGAGCGAAGCACGCGACGCATTGAACCGTATCGGCGATTATGATCCCACGTATCGCGCGATGTCCGAACATACTGACGACGCATATTATACCATCGAAGACGTTGCATACGAACTGCGCGACGGGCGCGATGCATTCCGCTTCGATCCGGACCTTCTGGAACAAACCGAGAGCCGACTTGCAGCTTTGCAGAATCTCAAGCGCAAATACGGCGCAACGCTATGTGAAGTCATCGAATACCGCGATCGGCTGCAGAAGGAACTCGATCTTCTGACGGACAGCGATAATCAGGTGGAATCCTTGGAAGCATCGTATCGGGACGCGGTGCAGACATTCGGCAGCCTTGCAAAACAACTTTCCGAACGACGCAAAAAAGGCGCGCGGGTTTTGCTTGACGAAGCTGTCAAGCAGCTCAACGATATGGGGATGCCGCACGCAAGACTGGAAGCGGCGTTTACGAGTCTGCCGCCCGAACAGCTGTCGGAAACCGGCGTCGATATGGTGGAATTCATGCTGTCCGCAAACCGCGGTGAACCGCTGAAACCGCTCACCAAGGTCGCAAGCGGCGGTGAAATGTCCCGTATTATGCTTGCAATCAAAGCAGCGCTGTCAGATGCGGACCGCATCGAAACGCTGATTTTTGATGAAATCGATACCGGTATTTCGGGCATGGTTGCCAATACCGTTGCCAAAAAGATGCGCGCGCTGGGGACAGAACACCAAGTGCTTTGCGTCACACATTTACCGCAGATTGCCGCATACGCCGACGCGCAGTATGTTGCGTACAAGTATTCGGACGCCGAAAAGACGCATAGTGCAACGAGACGGCTGACGGAAGCGGAACGTCCAAAGGAGCTTGCCCGTATCATGGGCGGTGAAGAGACCGACAGCGCGGCAATGGAGCATGCCAAAGATCTTCTGAAATTGGCAAAGCAATCTTTTTGACCGTTCAAAGAACCTCGCACGAGGTTCTTTTTTGCATGCTTTTTTTCAATTTGCGCACGATAACCGAAAAGGAGAACGATATGAAACGATTGATCCGATTCGGTACGGCGCTGTGCGCCGCAATTCTATTGATATGGTATTCAATTCCGTCAGTATATCGTACGCTGCATGCTCCGAACAGCATCGATCCGGCCGCCTTACAAAGCGCGCCTGCCCTTTCGCTGGCTGACGCAAACGTGCGGTTTGTGCGCTCCGGCAATGATGAAACGCTGTCGGACTATCAGAGCAGACGGCAAACGCTGCGGTTGTTTGGGTTGATCCCGATTCGTACATTTCAGACAATCGCGCAGCAGCGCACCGTTCGTATCGGCGGGGAAGCTGTCGGCGTAGTATTGCGTACACAGGGTGTGCAAATCGTTGGGCTCGGAGAAATCGATACCGAAGATGGCCGCAAAAGTCCTGCGGCTAATGCAGGATTGAAGGTAGGGGATATGATCCTTGCCGTCAACGGAAATCCGGTAGACAGCACTGCTGCTTTTATGCATCTTTGTGAAGCGGTAACCGGTACATGCACATTCACTTGCTTGCGCGGTGAAGAACCGTTTTCCGTATCGCTGAAACTGGAGCGGGACAGCGATGGCGTTCTGCGGATCGGCGCATGGGTTCGCGACAGCACGTCCGGCATCGGTACGCTGTCGTTCTATGATCCGAACAGCGGCGCATATGCAGCGCTCGGACATGGTGTTACCGACGTGGACACCGGCAAATTGCTTTCTCCCGCTACGGGGTTTTTGACCGAAGCAACGATTACGGAGATCAAAAAAGGGACGTCAAACGAAGCAGGAGAGCTGATCGGTTCGTTTTCAACGCGTATCAACGATGCAATCGCTTCGGTTGAACGCAATACGGCGGAAACACAGATTCAGCTTTCCCTGAATCTGGACGGCAGCGGCAAAAGCGAGATCCAGTCCGGTGTCGGATTTCTCGACCACATGCTCACGCTGTTTGCCGCGCACGGCGGCTATGACC